>NZ_AZQX01000418.1:0-16289 GCF_000568385.1 Halomonas sp. BC04 | reverse complement strand
GACTATAACAAGGCTTCGCTGCGGACATGCCCGGCCCTGGCCTCTTCCTGAGAAGGAACCGAGCCAAGTGCGGCGGGACCCATGCCCGGCAAGCTACCTGCACGTGTCATTCGGATCCGTGCAGTAACGATCGAAACAGTAAGCTAGTGAAAGGAACTATCGCGATGAAAAAGACACTGTTAGCGACTGCCATTGCCGGCGCCATGGTTTACGGCGCTACTGCTGCCCAGGCTGCCACCGTTTATGACCAGGACGGCACCCAGGTCGACGTCTATGGCCGTATCAACATTATGGCTCAGACTGGCGGCGTTGAGGATGGCGTTGTCAAGAATACCGGCTCTGAAATCAGCAACAACGGCTCGCGCTTCGGCTTCCGTGCCCGCAACCAGGTCTCCAGCGACCTGAGCGTGTTCGCCAACGCCGAGTTCCGTTTCGCCGCCGACGCCCGTGCCAGTCAGCAGCTGGAGACCCGTTCCACCTTCGTCGGCCTGGACAGCGACACCTTCGGCCGCGTGACCGTGGGTAACTTCCTCAGCGTCTACTATACCGCCGTCGGTTCCGTGTTCGACGTGCCGCAAGGCCCGGGCGCGCAGATGATGGATGGCTTCGGTGCGGTCAACTCCCAGGCCGACTCCATCGCCTACTCCACGCCGAACCTGGAAGGCTTCCAGGCGCACCTGCAGGTCCAGCACGCCAGCGGTAACGATGAGACGATCGGTGCTCAGGACAACTCTTCTGCCCTGTCCTGGATCGGTGCGGTCAACTACTCTTGGGAAGAGCTCTACCTGGGTCTGGGTTACGTTCAGTCCAGGGACCTGTCCGACCGTGGCGCCAGCGCGGACTTCGGTGAGCGTGGCGGCCAGGAAGACCTGTGGGGTGCCACTGCGTCCTACCAGTTCACCCCTGAGTTTGCCGCTCGCATCAAGTACGAGAACTGGACCGACAACGACGAAGACCTGGCGGCCGCTGACGCTGTCGACAATCAGTGGGGCCTGGGTGCCACCTTCAACTACGGCATGGGCAACCTCTACGCTGACTACTACCGCGTTCGCTTCGTGAACGACGACATCAGCAGTGCCAATCGTTGGGTGGCGGGTGCGACCTACCGCTTCAGCACGCCGATGTTCGCCTACTTCGAAATCTACGATCAGAATTTCGATTCTTCTCAGGCCATCGAAGATGCCAGCGACGAGCTGCTCTACACCGTCGGCCTGCGCTACGATTTCTAAGTCGAGCCCTAGCTGAACGCAAGATACGTCGACTCGCTCGACGACAGAACCGGCCCTTCGGGGCCGGTTTTTTTCTGCCTGTCGATTGCCGAAATCAGCGTTCCGGTTGATTCAAGTCAAGGAAGGGGGCACTGTGGTTCAGTGGCTACCGCCCGCGCGGGACAGCGCGGGGCGCACTAGGCGAGAATTCCGGTTACAGATGCAACCAAGGAGTGCCCATGACGCTCGAGCCCCCTCGGCGACAGCCGACCAATGCGACACGCTGCGACCGCTGCACCCTGCATGCGCGCTGCCTGCCCCTGGGCCTCGAGCTCGATGCGCTGGAATCCTTCGAGGCCATTGTCCAGAACCCGCGCCCGCTGAAGCGGGGCGAAGCGCTGGTGCGCCAGGGCGGGACCTTCGAGAGCCTGTTCGTGGTGCGCTCGGGTAGCCTCAAGCAGTCGGTGGCCCAGGAGGGGCAGCGCGACCAGGTGACTCACTTCTACCTGCCCGGTGAAGTGGTGGGGCTGGACGGCATCGGTGAGACCAGCTGCTATGGCAGCGTGGTGGCCATGGAGTCGACCTTCGTCTGCGAGCTCCCCTTCGGCCGCCTGGAGGACCTCGCTGAGCAGCTGCCGAAGCTGCGCGGCCAGCTCTATCGCTGCATGAGCCGGGAACTTCGCAACGACCAGCGCATGATGTGCCTGCTGTCGGGACGCACCGCCGACCAGCGCCTGGCCAGCTTCATGCTGGGGCTCTCCGAGCGCTTTCGCGTGCGGGGTTTCTCGCCCTATCGTTTCCACCTCTCCATGTCGCGCTCGGATATCGGCAGCTACCTGGGCCTGGCGCTGGAGACCGTCAGCCGGGTGCTCGCCCGCTTCCAGCAGCAGGGCATGGTCTCTGTGACGGGGCGTGAGCTGACCATCCACCAAATGGAAGCGCTGGTAGCGCTGGCGGAGGAGGGTGTGGGGCGTCATTCGGGGGGCTGAGAGCGCTTGTTTCGTCGTTTTGCTGGGCTATTCACGCTTTTGCTGCAGCGTTGGCGATGCCATGATGGCGAGACGTTCGAAAAATCGGTGGATCGCCCCTTGTCCAGATGGCTGTTGTCGACCCTGCGTTCACGCCTGCTGCTTGGTGTCAGCCTGGGCTGGTTGGTGCTGGTGGCCGCCCTGCTGGGTTATAGCCATCTCAGCGGCGGGGCACTGGCCCAGCGGGAGAACCTGACCCATCTGGAGTACGAGGCACAGCTGATCGCCGGGCAGCTCGAGCGCTCGATCCATGTGCGCCGACAGGCATTGGCGCGGCTTCGCCCTTCTCTTGATGTGACCGATGACGATCTCTTCAGCCATCTCCAGCGTCAGGAAGGGTTGCTGGTGCTCTTCGATCGCCTGATGGTGTTCGATGCCGAGGGGGAGCCGGTGGCCGCCTGGCCGCCCTTCGCGCATGGCGGGCCCAATATCGCCGCCCGCGACTATTTTCGCCATGTCCGCGGGTTTCGCCGCCCCTATGTCAGCGAGCCCTACGTGGGAGGCGAGACAGGCATTCCCCAGGTCATGGTGATCGAGCCGCTCCTCGACGACGAGGGGCGTTTTCTTGGCATTCTCGGCGGCAATGCCAGCCTTCATGATGGCAACTCCTTCGTCAACCTGCGCTCGCAGCGAATCGGCGATGAGGGCCACGTTCTGCTGGCCACCGCCCAGGGGCAGGTCATCAGCCACCCCGATCCCCGCTTCTTGATGGCGCCGGTGCCCGATGAAAGCCGGTTTCCGCTGCTGGACCGGGCCCTGTACGGGTGGGAGGGCAGCGGGACGGGCGAGCAGCTGGACGGCCGGCCCGCGCTGATGGCCTTTCGCCAGGTCTGGTCCGCCGATTGGGTGGTCGGGGTCTTTCTGCCATTGAGCCAGGCCAATGCGCCAATCCAGCGCTACGCCACCGAGCTGCGCTGGGTGGGGCTGGTCACGGTCATGCTGATGCTGCCCCTGCTATGGTGGCTGCTTGGCCTGGGCCTGGTTCCGCTGCACCGCCTGGAACGCCAGATAGAGCGCGTCGGGCGTGGCGATGCCGAGCGACTCAAGCTGCACACCACCATGAGCGAACTGCAGCAGGTCGCCGAGGCCTTCAATCGCCTGGAGACACAGCGGCGCGATGCCCTGGCCTCCCGCGCCGCCCGCGAGGCCTTCCTGCAAGCGGTGCTGGCATCCTCGCCGGCGGGCATGTTCCTGGCCGACATGAAGGGGCGGGTGAACTACGTCAACCCGGCACTGGAGGAGATCTCCGGTTTCGACCTGGCTACCTCACGCACCTCCGAATGGGTACGCCGGGTGCACCCCGACGATCGGGCGGCCTTCATCGAAAACTGGCGTGCCACCCTGGAGAGCGGCGAGGATCACCGTCATCAGTACCGCTTCCTGCGTGGCGACGAGCAGCTCTGGCTGGAGGCCCAGGTGAGCCGGGTGGAGCTGGAGGGCACGGCGCTGGGCTTCGTCGGCATGATCCAGGACATTACCGAGCGCCATGAGCGGGAAACCCGCCAGCGCTGGGAGGCGGAGCACGACCCGCTCACCGGCTGCCTCAATCGACGTGGTTTCGAGAGCCGCCTGGAAGAGGCCTGTGCCTGCACCGCCGGGAAAGCGACAAGGTGCTGTCGCTGATCATGATGGACCTGGATCATTTCAAGCCAGTCAACGACACGGCAGGGCACGCCGCCGGCGACGAACTGCTGCGTCTCATCGGCGAGTTGCTCCAGGAGTCGGTACGCCAGCAGGATGCCGTGGCCCGGCTGGGCGGCGACGAATTCGCGCTGTTGCTGCCCGCCTGCCCCCTGGAGCGGGCCACCGAGATCGCCGAACGGATTCGCCAGGGCATCGAAGCGCTCGAATTCCAGGTGGATGGCTACCGGTTCCGCGTGACCGCGAGCATCGGGGTGTCGAACCTGGCTGTCGATGATCGGGACGGTGGCCCGCTGGTCAAGCGGGCCGACCGGGCCAGCTACCGTGCCAAGCATCAGGGACGCAATCAGGTCATCGTCCAGGCGGGCCTGTCCGAAGTCAGCGAGTCCTGACGGGCTGGCGGTCGTATCTTGCCCCAACTCAAGTTATTACCTCGCCTGCCGATAGTGGATCTTGACATGCCAGGAGTGTGGACGGGTCGTCTCGCATCCGGATAGTCCAGAGGAGTGCATGGCCCCTTATGCCTCACAAGACGCTAGATATTGCCAGGGATACCACGCTCTACATGGCCGCCGCCGTCTTCATCCTGATGGGGGGGACGGGGCTGCTCACCTACTGGCTGGGGATCGACTACCCCCTGCGTAGCGTGCTGTTGCCCGACAATGCGCTGGCCGTGCTGCTGGTAGGCGTTGGCTTGCTGGCGCTCATGCTGCGCTGGACCGTGGTGCATCGCTTTGTCGCTGGCATCCTGCTGCTGCACATGACCTACCTGCTGGCCCATAACATCATCGCCGGGGGCAGGGAGGCCGGCTTTTCCTGGCTGACCGGCGACGTGCGGATGGGCTCCCTGGCGTCGGCGGTGCTGATGCTGGTGGCGTTCTGTCTGCTGGTCGGTGTCGGCCGACGCTCGGGTCGTTGGCTATGGGGCGGCGTCGGCAGCCTGCTGTTGTGCATCAGTCTCCTGGCCCTGCTCAGGCTCTTCCTGCCGGGTGGCGAGGTGGCCTGGACGCTGAACAACGCCTCTTCCCCCCTGCTGGGCACCTTTCTGGCCATGCTCCTGGGCGCAGCGATGCTGTTGATGGCGATCGGCGTCGACCGACCCCAGCCGCGGATGGGGGGGCTGGCGCTGGGTGCGGGCCTTTTCGGTGTGCTGTTGAGCTGCTCCGCCTGGTACGTGCTGAACTGGCACTATCAGGAGGACAAGCAGCTCCATGCCAGCCACCTGTTGGACAACCTGCAGTACAACGCCGAGCAGGTCGTCAGCGCCCAGCTGCTGCTGGCTCTGCGAATGGCCGAACGGCTGGAAGCCCTCGGCCTTTCGCCTGACGAGGTGAAACGCGGGGGCTATGTCGAGACCTATTTCGGGGACTCGCCCGGCGTGCAGGCGATTGGCCTGTGGGATGATGCGACCTGGGCATGGCGGCACTCACGCAGCGACCAGGCGGCCCAGTGGCTGTCGGAGCGGTCGGACGAGCCCGATGTCGTGTCGTGGCTGCAGTTGAACTTCCCCCAGCCCAGGCTGATGTTGGTCGACTCGCGGCAAAGCCGTATGGCGTTGTTGGTCACCCTGCTGCCCTCGACGGGCCACCGGCTGGTGAGCAGCCTGGATCTTGCCGTGCTGCTGCAAGAGGAGCTTCGCGTCCAGCTGGGTACCTATAGGGTTCGGGTGTCTCGTGCCGGTGAACCGCTGATCGATATGCAAGCGCCCGGCCGGACCCCGGGCGACCTGGAGTATCCCATGGTTGCCAGGCGTCACATCGGTCTGCCGGGCGGATTGCAGCTCACCCTGGATGTCGTGCCCGACTCCGTCGGCGACATGCTCAAGGCCGGATTGATACCCGGTGGGGTGGCGCTGTCAGGGCTGCTGTTGAGCTACCTCATGGCATTCAGCCTGGGGCTGGCCCATCAGCGACAGACGGACAGGCGCTCGCTATGGGAGAGCGAGCAGCGCTATCGTTCGCTCTTTGCCTATAACCCCGATGCGGTCTTCTCCATCGACCCCCAGGGCAAATTCGTTACCGCCAACCCGACCTGCGCCCTCATTACCGGCCTGCCTATCGAGCGGATCGTCGGTACCCACTTTTCCCAGCTTGTCTTGACCGGTGAGGTCGAGCGTGTCCAGGCGCATATCGTCAATACCCTGCGTGGGGAAACCCAGCGATTCGAGGTCGCTATCGTCAGCCAGGTCAGCAACCCGTGCCTGCTCTATGTGACCTGTCTTCCCATCCTGGTGGACGGCGTGACCCAGGGGGTCTTCGGCATCGCCAAGGATGTGACGGAGCAGCACAGGACCGAGACTCGCCTGCGCGTGCTCGAACGCAGCGTGGAAGCCAGCATCAACGGCATCTTGATTGCCGATGCCACCCAGGCCGACTGCCCCATCACCTACGCCAACACTGCCTTTCAGGCGCTGACAGGCTACCGGGAGGAGGAGCTGATTGGCCGTAACTGCCGCTTACTGCAGGGCGAGGAGACGGATCGCGAAACCGTGGCACTGCTGCGCTCCCGGCTGGCCGAGCAGCGCGACTGTCATGTGACGCTGCGCAACTATCGCAAGGATGGCAGCGCCTTCTGGAATGCGCTCTACGTGTCGCCGGTGCCCAATGCCGATGGCCGCGTGACACACTTCGTCGGTGTGCTGAACGATGTCTCCGAACGCCAGGCCTATGAAGATCGCCTGACCCACAGCGCCAGCCACGATGCCCTGACCGGCCTGGCCAATCGGGGGCTGCTGGAAGACCGGCTGATCCACCATTTCGCCTTGTCGCAGCGCCAAGGCTGCACCATGGCCGTGCTCTTCGTGGATCTGGACGACTTCAAGCCGATCAATGACAGCCTGGGCCATGCCATTGGTGACAGGGTGCTGGTCGAGGTGGCCAGTCGACTGGGTAGCGTCATGCGCCCTGGCGATACCCTTGGGCGGCTGGGTGGGGACGAGTTCGTGGCGCTGCTGCCCGATACGCCCCATGACGTTCAGGCGGAAATGGCGAAGCGGCTACTCAAGCTCGTGGCAAGACCCTATCGCATCGACCACCACGAACTGCACCTGTCGGCGAGTATCGGTATTGCCGTCAGCAGTGACGCCATCGAGCAGCCCATGGAGTTGATCCAGCAGGCCGATATGGCGATGTACAGGGCCAAGAAGCAGGGACGCAACGCTTATCAGTGGTTTACCCGTGACATCACCAGCCGCGTCAACGAGCGGTTGGTGATGCGCAACGAGCTCCAGGACGCCATCGACGGGCAGCGGCTCGAGCTCTATTACCAGCCACTATATGACTCGGCACACCAGGTCGCCTCCGTGGAAGCCCTGCTGCGCTGGCCGCATCCTACGCGGGGCTTTGTACCACCGAGTGAATTCATCCCCTTGGCGGAGGAGACCGGCCAGATCATGCCGATCAGCCGCTGGGTGCTCGAACGGGCCTGTCTCGACATGCGCCTGCTGGATACACAAGGGCTTGAAGGGTTCAAGGTGGCGGTCAATCTTTCCCCCGTGCAGTTTCATCGTGCGGGGTTCCTCGAGACATTGAGGGAGACACTGGCACGCCTCTCCTTCCCGGCCAACCGGCTGGAGCTGGAGCTGACCGAAGGCGTGCTCTTCAATGACGCGGAGGAGGCGGTCGAGATTCTCCACGCGCTGCGCAGGATGGGAGTCGATGTCTCCATCGATGACTTCGGCACCGGCTTTTCCAGCCTCAACTACCTCAAGCACCTGCCCATCAGCAAGGTGAAGATCGATCGCAGCTTCGTCAGCGAAGTGACCCACAGCGCTGATGATGCCTCGATCGTGCAAGCCATCATTTCCATGGCCCACCACCTGGGCCTGGTTGTCGTGGCGGAAGGTATCGAGACCGCTGAGCAACACAGCCTGTTGAAGGAGTATGGCTGTGAGCTCTTCCAGGGCTTCCTGCTCGCTCGGCCCATGCCGCTGGCGCAGCTCGAGGTCCTGCTGCGAGCCGGCCGGCAGGAGAAACAGGTTGTTCGTTATCACGGCTGAGTCAGGCTTTCCCGCATTGACCTGGTAGCCCGGGTCAGTAGAATCAAGGCCTCGCTCTTCGTTACCGGGACGACCCGGTGTACGACCTGTCATGCCGGGGACGACCCCATCCCACCATGGAAGCAAAGTCATGGCGTGGCTCTTTCTTGTCGTTGCCGGTCTTCTCGAAGTCGCCTGGGCTCTGGGCCTCAAGGCCTCCGAGGGTTTCTCCCGGCCGTTGCCCAGCGTGCTGACCATCATTGCCATGATCGCCAGCTTCTACCTGCTCGCCCAGGCAATGAAAGTGCTGCCGGTGGGCACAGCCTATGCCATCTGGGTGGGCATTGGCGCCGTGGGTACCGTACTGCTTGGCATACTCCTCTATGGCGACAGTGCATCGCCCCTGCGCCTGCTCAGCCTGGTTCTGATCCTGGCGGGGCTGGTGGGGCTGAAGCTGGCCGGATAGGGTGAGGTATAAGAAATAAAGGTGAAGCATCTATGAACACGCCGCAGCAAGGCCTGCTCACCGGCGAATTGCAGGACTGCGAACCGGTGATTACCTGGCTCGGATTGGCGGGGATGAATTCGTCTTTTTTCGGCCTGGGGAGTAGAGCGGATACTGCAGAGAAGGATGAGAGCGTCCTGCGCCAGCGACTCGTAAGCCTGACCACCGGACGCTTTGATATCGGGTATCAGTCCATCGAGTACCCGGGTGCCAGCGTCGGCTTGATACGGGCCGGGAGCGGTGATCGGAACATCGACGGGTTGCTGAAACGGGCTGATGCGGCGATGTATGCGGTAAAGCGGAACAGGCGGAGTAGAGGGCAGGTTTGAACCGTGCCGGTTTGCTCGGAGACTCCACTGGCATTTAGCGGACGGGGGAAGTGAATACCCTGGCAGCCGGTGGCGGTGCTTGGATGTGACAAGGGGTTCAGCCACACTGGCAGGGCAAGCATGGATGCAAGTCAAGGAGGACCGATGAGACCCATCACTCGTCGCGGGCTGCTCTGGGGCGGCCTGTATCTGCTGCTGGCGCTGCTGCCTCTCGGCATCGCGCTGCTCACCGTCCCCGAAGAGCCCCGCGGTCTGCTCGGCGCCACCGGGGTGATGTTCGGGCTGCTGGCGCTGGGGGTGTTCGGCATGCAGGTGGTCATCTCCGGCCGGCACCGCTGGTTTGCCGAGAGCATCGGCTTCGACAATTTCCTGCAATTTCACCGCCAGACCGGGCTGCTGGCGCTGTGGCTGGTCGTGGCGCATCCGCTGCTGATCTTTGCCAGCGACCCGAGCTATCTCGAGTTCCTCGATCCCCGCGACGACACCCTGCGTGCGCTGGCGCTGATCGGCTTGCTGAGCGCCAGCGTGGTATTGATCGTCAGCTCGCTCTGGCGATTGCAACTGGGGCTCTCCTACGAATGGTGGCGGCTGCTGCACGGTGGCCTGGCGCTGTTCGTGGTGCTTGGGGGGCTAGGCCACGCGCTGATGGCCAGCCACTACACCGCTGGCTGGATCACTGCCGGCTTGCTCGTGGCAGTGCTGATGGTGCCGGTTTATCTGCTGCTCGACTCGCGGCTGATCCGCCTGTGGCGACTGCGCAAGCGGCCCTGGCAGGTGGTCGACAACCAGCCGGCGCTGGGCGATGCCACCACTCTGACCCTGAAGCCCGAGGGTGGGCATCGCTTTGACTTCAATGCCGGGCAGTTCTTCTGGATCACCTTCGGCGACTCACCGTTCTCGCTGCAGCAACACCCCTTCTCGCTGGTATCGAGTGCCTGCAAGCCGGGGCAGGTCGCCTTCACCGCCAAGAACCTAGGCGACTTCACCGCCACGCTGCCGGAAGTGCCACCGGGCACCCGGGCCTTCATCGAGGGGCCTTACGGCGCGTTCATTCCCGACGTGCGCAGTGCCTCCGGGGCGGTGATGATGGCCGGTGGCATCGGCATCACGCCGATCATGAGCATCCTGCGCACCTTCCGCGACCAGGGGGTGACCCTGCCGCTGTGGCTGATCTATGCCAACCCCAGCTGGGACGAGGCGACCTTCCGCGATGAACTGGCTGAACTCGAGGCCGAGCTGCCGCTCAAGGTGATCCACGTGCTCAGCGACCCGCCCGAGGGTTGGCAGGGCGAGTGCGGCTATATCGACAAGGCGCTGCTGGAGCGCTGCCTGCCGGAAGACGATGACCGGCGCGAGTATTTCATCTGCGGGCCCGAGCCGATGATGAACGCCGCAGAGGGCGCCTGATCGAGATAGGCGTGCCCGTCACGCGGATTATTTCCGACCGCTTCGACATTGTCTGAAGGAGGCCGATCTTGATCATGCTGCATCAATATGTTCGCTACGCCGGCAACCTGGCCGGCATCATCCTGGTCGCGGTGGCCATTGCGGCTGCCGTGATGGTGGCCCGCTGACCGGGCGTCATCCGCCGTAGAAGCGCGTAAAGCGCTCAAGCCCTTCACGCTCGGGCACGAAGCCGTTCTCCGGCGCGTTGGGGTCGGCATGGCCGAGGGCCAGCGCACACAGCACCAGTTCGCTGTCGTCCAGTGTCAGCTGCTCGCGAATCACGCGATGATAGGGGGCGATGGCGGCCTGGGCGCAGCTGTGCAGGCCCTGGCCGCGGGCGGCCAGCATCAGGCTTTGCAGGAACATGCCGCAGTCCATGAAGCTGCCGGTATCCAGGCGCCGGTCGAGGGTCAGGATCATCGCTACCGGGGCATCGAAGAAGGCATAGTTGCGCCTCGCCTGGGCCAGGCGCTTGTCGCGCTCCTCCCGGTGGATGCCCAGCGTTTCGTAAAGGCCGTATCCGCAGCGCCGGCGCCGGCTGATATACGGTTCGAACCATTCGCGTGGGTAATAGACGTATTCGGCCTGGTGCTGGCCGGGCTCCCCATCGAAGGCCGCCTGAAGCGCATTACTCAGCGCGGCCAGCGGCTCGCCGCTGACCACATGTACCTGCCAAGGCTGGATGTTGCTGCCGCTGGGCGCCTGTCTGGCCACGTGCAGTAGATGCTCCAGTGTCTCTCGCGGCACCGGGATGGGCAGGAAGCGACGCACCGATCGTCGCGAAAGGATGGCATCGTCTACATGCATGGAAGGCACCTCATACGCGATGAATGGCCTATCATGGTGCCGACTTGCCAGCAGATTTGCGATGCCGAGGACAGAGCCTAGTGCCCGCAACGCGTACCCGAGACACTACCGACGCACAGTCGAAGGTGTCTGAATCCAGGGTATACCTTGTCGGGGCTGGGGCTGGGGCTGGGGCGTGGTGGAGGTGAGAGGAGTTTTCGACGAGGCGATAAACTGGCGCCCCCACCAGGATTCGAACCTGGGACCTTCCCCTTAGGAGGGGGACGCTCTATCCAGCTGAGCTATGGGGGCGCAACGGCTGCGCATTATAAGGGCTTGGGGCGGTAAGATAAACCGCAACGATCGAGCGCATGGCTTGCGTAACACTGTCACACCCCCTTACCGAACTGCCCATTCCCGGCGCTTGGGCGGTATAGTATTGCTATAAATTCCATTTCGTTATTTTAATATTCCAGGAATCCTTCATGCTCAAGCGCCTCCTTCCCGTTCTGATCCTGGCCATCGGCGTGGCCGGCTTCATGGCGTTGCGACTGACGCGCCCGGAGCCGGTCGAGGCGGTGGCACAGGAGCGCAGCTGGCGAGTGGAGTCGATGGTGGTGAGCTACGGCGAGCATGTGCCGGTGCTGCCGCTGTTTGGCGAGGTGGTCTCGCAAGGCCGGGTCAATCTGGTAGCACCCATGGCGGCGCGAGTCGCCGAGCGGCCGGTTCAGGAAGGACAGCGTGTTTCATCGGGAACACTGCTGGTGGCGCTGGATGAGGCCGACACCCTGCCGCCCCTGCGCCAGGCCGAGGCCGAGGTGGCGGATCTGGAGGCCCAGATCGCCAACGAACGCATTCGCCACGACAACGATGGTGACGCCCTGGCGAGGGAGCGGGATATCGTCGCCAACGCCCAGCGTCAACTGGAACGCACTCGCTCGCTGGTCGAGCGAAACCTCGCTTCCCCCTCCGACCTGGATAATGCCGGCGATACCCTGGCCCGGGCACGCCTGACGGTTACCACCCGTGAGGGGGGCATCGCCGAGCATCCTGCCCGGCTGCGCAGCCTGGAGGCGCGGCTGGCACGGGCCGAAGCCGTGCGCCTGACAGCGCAGCGGGACGCCGACCGAAGCCGGGTACTGGCGCCCTTCGACGGTATCGTGACCGGCATTCAGGTGTCGCCTGGCGATCAGGTGGCGGCCAGGGGGGCGCTGCTGGCGCTATACCCTCCCGAGGGACTGGAGCTGCATGCCAGGGTTCCCCAGCGTTACCTGGATGAACTGGGCGAGTGGCTCGAGCAGGGTGAGCCCTTGACGGCGGTAGCGGTGGGAAGCGGGCAGCGGTTCCAGCTGGAGCGCTGGCCGGCGAGAGCGATCCAGGCGGCACCGAGGCGATCCTGATATTGGAAGGAAGCGCCTCCGGGTTGCGTCCGGGGGCGCTGCTGCCGGTACTGTTGCAGCGCCCGGCGGTGGCCGAGGCCCTGGCGGTGCCGTTCAGCGCCCTGCACGGCAGCGATGTGCTCTACCGCATCGATGAGGAGGACCGACTTCAGCGTCATACCGTGGCTCGCCTGGGCGAGACCCTGGGTGTTGATGGGGAACGCTGGGCGCTGGTGCGGCCAGCCGGACTTGCCGCCGGCGACCGCATCATTGTCACGCACCTGCCAACGCCATGCAGGGGCTGCGGGTGGACGTCGATCAGGATGATGAGGAGTCCGAAGCATTGCCTGGTATCGCACCGACCCCGGCCGAGCCTCAGTCATGAGTCGCAAGCGTGGGGTGATCGGCTTCTTCGTGCATCACCGGGTTGCTGCCAACCTGGTGATGCTGGCGATGCTGCTTGGCGGTGCCCTGGGTATCGCGCGAATGAACGTGCAGTTCTTTCCCAGCTTCGCCCTGGACGTGGTCAGCGTGCGGGTCGTGTGGAGCGGAGCCTCCGCCGAGGATATCGAGCAGGGCGTCACCAACCCGTTGGAGCAGAAGCTGCGCAGCATCGACGGCCTCAAGCGCATGACGTCCACCTCTGCCCAGGGGATTGCCAACATAACCCTGGAGTTCGTCGAGGGTAGCGACCCGGTCCTGGCGCTGGACGATGTGCGCCAGCAGGTCGACGGCTTCACCAGCCTGCCGGCGGATGCGGAAACCCCGGAGGTGTCGCGGGTGGTGCGCTATGAACCGGTGGCTCGCCTGCTGGTGCGGGGCGATCTCGATGAGCGCGAGCTGCGCCAGCTGGTGCACCGCTTCGAGAATGAACTGCTCCTGCGGGGGATTGACCGGGTCGAGGTGAGCGGGCTGGCGCAGCAGCAGATCAGCGTCGAGGTGCCGGCCGAGCGGCTGCAGGGCCTGGCGCTATCGCTGGATCACGTCGCCGAGCGCATACAGGGCATGTCCCGTGACCTGCCCGCCGGCATCCTGGGCCAGCAGGACAGCGCCCGGGAGCTGCGCTCCCTGGAGCAGCGCCGTGACCCGCTCGCCTTCGAGAGCCTGCCGATCCTCAGCGGCGACCGGGTTCAGCTACGGCTGGGGGATATCGCGACAATTCGCCAGGAGCCGAGGGAAGGGCAGTTGCGACTCAGTCGCGGTGGCGAGCCGGCGGTGGAGATGCAGCTGCAGCGTGCCGAGAGCGGCGACTCCCTGGCGGCGGCCAGGGTGCTCGATGAATGGCTGGCCGAGACCCGGCCGCAGCTGCCGCCGAGCGTCGAGCTGGAGGTGCACGACGAGTCCTGGCAGCTGATCGACGAGCGCATCTCGCTGCTGATCAGCAACGGTGCCGGTGGCCTGCTGCTGGTGGTGATCCTGCTCTACTTCTTCCTGCCGGCGCGGGTGGCGCTGTGGGTGGCCATCGGCATTCCCACCGCCTTCATGGCGGCCCTGGGGGTGTTCTGGGGCATCGGCGGCTCGATCAACATGATGTCGCTGTTCGCCTGATCATGGCCTTGGGGGTGATCGTCGACGATGCCATCGTGGTGGGCGAGGACGCGGACGCCCACCATCGCGCAGGGGAGGCGCCACGGCATGCCTCGGCGGGGGCGGCACGGCGCATGCTGTGGCCGGTACTTGCCTCGTCGCTGACCACCGTGGCGGCCTTCATGCCGCTGCTGATGGTGGGCGGCATCATCGGCAATATTCTGGGCGACATACCGATCATCATGATCTGCGTATTGATCGCCTCGCTGCTGGAGTGCTTCGTGGTGTTGCCGGCCCATCTGCGCAACGCCTTCGTTCCCGGCCGGGCGGATTCGCGACCCGAACGCCCCCGCCGCGGGCTGGCCGCAATGCGGGAAGGCTTCGAGAACGGCTTCCAGCGCTTCCGTGAGGGCCCCTTTCGACGCTTCTCGGCGCTCTCCCTGCGCCATCGGGGGGCAACGGTGGCCCTGGCCCTGGCGGTGGCCATGATGACGGCGGGCCTGCTGGCCGGTGGTCGCATCGGCTTCAACTTCTTCCCAGCCCCCGAGCCCAGCGTGCTCTACGCCAATGCCAACTTCGTGGCCGGCACCGACCGGGCGCGGGTGGACCGATTCCTCGATCACCTGCAGTCCAGCCTCGATGAGGCCGACCGGTCGCTGGGCGGCGGCCTGGTAAAGATGTCGGTGGTTCGCCACGGTGCGACTCTCGAGGGTGGGGCCCCTAGTCGAAGTGCCGACGAGGTGGGGTCGGTGATGGTGGAGCTGATCTCATCGGACCATCGTGATGTGCGCAACAGCGCCTTCATTGCCGCCTGGCGCGAGGGCATCCGGCTACCGGCCGGGCTCGACAACCTCACCATCAACGAACGCGCTGCCGGCCCGCCGGGACGGGATGTCAATATTCGCCTGACCGGCGAGGATCCCATGGCACTGCGCCAGGCGGCGGATTCGCTAAGTCAGTCGCTGGCCAGCCTGCCCGGGGTGCTCGATACCCAGGACGACATGCCCTGGGGGCGTGAGCAGCTGATCTATCGGGTCAACTCCTGGGGTGAGGCCCTGGGGCTGACCACCGCCGAACTCGGCCGCCAGCTGCGCACTGCCTTCGATGGCCAGGTCGTGCAGGTTCATCAGTCCGGGGCCGACGAGATCGAAGTGCGTGTCCAGCTTCCCCGGGATCAGCGCGAGCGCATCGCCACGTTGACGAGTTTCGCCGTGCATCTGCCGATGGGCGTCAGGTGGGGCTGGATCAGGTCATGGACCTGACCCACCGCCAGGGCTTCGAGGCGCTGCGTCATGCCGATGGCCAGCTGGCGGTGGAAGTCACCGCCGAGCTGGATACCTCGGTCAGCTCGGCCGACCGGGTGCGCGAGTCGCTGTCGGCCACGGTATTGCCGAACCTGGCCCGGGATCATCACCTTCATTACAGCTTCGAGGGCCGCGCCGCTGACCAGCGCGAGACCCTGGCCGACATGCGTACCGGGCTGCTGGTGGGGCTGGGCCTGATGTATGCCGTGCTGACCTGGGTCTTCGCTTCCTGGAGCCTGCCGTTGATCGTCATGGCGATCATCCCCTTCTCGCTGATCGGTGCGCTGCTGGGCCACTGGTTGATGGGGATCGACCTGACCATCCTGTCGCTGTTCGGTTTGTTTGGGCTCTCCGGTATCGTGGTCAACAATGCCATCATTCTGGTCAGCTTCTACCGGCTGCAGCGCGATCGTGGCCTGGCCATCGACGAGGCACTCAACGAGGCGGTGGTCCAGCGTGTCCGGGCGGTGCTGCTCACCTCGCTGACTACCATCGGCGGGCTGCTGCCACTGCTGTTCGAGACCTCGCTGCAGGCCCAGTTCCTGATTCCCATGGCGGCTTCCATCGCCTTCGGGCTTGGTGTCTCTACCTGCTGGTGCTGCTGGTGATACCGGCGCTGCTCTCCTGGCTGGAGCATGCCCAGGCGCGATGGGCCGGGCGAACGACCGAGGCAGCCACAACCTGAGAGGAGTCTTCACATGGAAGTCGATGAGTACCGTCGCCACGACGGCCTGGGGTTGGCGGCACTGATTCGCCGCGGCGAGGTGAGCCGGGATGAGGTCCTTGCAACGGCCTGCGGCGCCATCGAGGCCGACAACCCGCGCCTGGCGGCGGTGGTGCGTACCCGCTTCGAACGGGCGCGGGAGGAGTCACGTCAGATCGACGTCGGCGCTCCCTTCGCCGGAGTGCCGACCCTGACCAAGGACCTGCTGATGGCCATCGGCGCTGAGCCCCTGGCCTTCGGCAGCGCCTCCCTGGCCAACTGGAAGGCGCCGGCGGATTCGACCCTGGTGGCTCGTTTGCGCGAGGCGGGCCTGGCCATCCTGGGCCAGACCGCCACGCCGGAGCTGGGGTTGATGGGGATCACCGAGCCGCGTGCCTTTCCCCACCCGGTCAACCCCTGGAATCCCGCCCATTCCCCCGGCGGCTCCAGCGGCGGG
>NZ_AZQX01000417.1:0-11695 GCF_000568385.1 Halomonas sp. BC04 | reverse complement strand
CGGCATTGGCCGTGGCGAGCGCCGCCGCCGCTTCAACTCGATCGATGCCGACTACCTGCCAGCCGGGTCGCTCACTGGCAAAGGCCAGGGCTATTGCGCCGGTTCCGGTACCCAGGTCCAGCAATCGCCCCCCGGTAGCGGGAGCCAGCTCCAGCGCTACCTCCACCAGGGTCTCGGTATCGGGGCGCGGGATCAGGGTCTGCGGCGAGGTGGTGAGCGCCAGCCCCCAGAACTCACGCTCACCGATCAGGTAGGCGACGGGGTTCCCCTCGGCCCGAGCTGCTACCAGCGCCTCGAACCGGGCGCGCTCATACACCGGGGCCGCCCTGTCACCCCAGGTATAGAGCCAGGTACGGTCGACACCCAGCACGTGGCCCAGCAGTACCTCGGCATCAAGGCGCGGGCTGGCCGAGCCCGCCTGGGCAAGCCGCTCCGTTGCACGGCCCAACAGGCTGTCGATATCCATCAACCCTCCTGCTGCAAGGCCGCAAGTTGCTCGGCCTGATGCTCGTGAATCAACGGCTCGATGACTTCATCGAGTTCGCCCCCCATCACTTCGCCCAGCTTGTAGAGGGTTAGGTTGATACGATGATCCGTCAGGCGTCCCTGGGGAAAGTTATAGGTGCGGATTCGCTCGCTGCGATCCCCCGACCCCACCAGCGAACGGCGCGTATCGGCCTGCTCCCGGCGCTGACTGTCCTGGGCGCTCTGCTTGAGCCTGGCGGCCAGCAGCGACATCGCCTTGGCGCGGTTCTTGTGCTGGCTACGCTCCTCCTGGCATTCGACCACCACGCCGGTCGGCAGGTGGGTGAGGCGAATGGCCGAATCGGTGGTATTGACGTGCTGCCCCCCGGCTCCGCTGGAGCGGAAGGTGTCCACGCGCAGGTCCGCCGGATTGATCTCCACATCACCCACGGTGTCAGCCTCGGGCATCACGGCCACCGTACAGGCAGAGGTATGGATACGGCCCTGGGATTCCGTGGCCGGCACCCGTTGCACCCGGTGCGCGCCGGACTCGAACTTGAGGCGGGCATAGACCCCCTCTCCCTTGATTCGCGAGATGATCTCCTTGTAGCCACCCTGCTCACCGTGACTGGCGCTGACCACTTCGACTTTCCAGCCACGCTTCTCGGCGTAGCGCGAGTACATGCGGAACAGGTCACCGGCGAACAGCGCCGCCTCGTCGCCACCGGTACCCGCACGCACCTCGAGAAAGACGTTGCGACCGTCATCCGGGTCACGGGGCACCAGCAGCTGCTTGAGTCGAACCTCCAGCTCCGCCAGCCGCTCGCGCCCCTCTGCCATCTCGAGCTCGGCCAGCTCGCGCATGTCGGCATCGTTGTCGCCGGCGAGGTGAGCGGCATCTTCCAGCTCCCCTTCGGCATGCCGGTAGTCACGCCAGGCATCGACGAGCGCTTCAAGCTCGGCGTATTCCCGGGAGTAGTCGCGAAACCGTGCCTGGTCGGTAATCACCTCGGGCTCCGCCAGCAGGGCGGCGAGCTCCTCGAAGCGCTCGACGAAGGTATCGAGTCGCTGGCGCAGGGTCGCTTTCATGGCGTTTCCTGTCAGGGTTTTATTGATGAGGGATCAAGCAGCAGCGCTTCGGCGGCGGCCAGCAGGTCGCGTCGCTCGCTGCCAGAGGCTTCACGCAGTGCGACCGTTGGCCGATGCAGCATACGGTTGGTGAGCTGATGGGCGAGAATGCGAACCACCTCTTCCGGGTCCTCGCCACGAGCCAGCCGAGCCATTGCCTGCTGCTCAGAATGTCGGCGCAGCTCGGCGGCCTGGCCTCGATAGCGCCGGATCAGCTCCCCGCCGCCGCGAATACGACGCTCATGGAGCCAGACACTGACGCCATGCTCGATCAACGACTCGGCCTGGTCGGCCGCAGCCTGCCGGTGCCGCCGATTCTCCTGGATCACCTCGTTGAGATCATCCACGGTATAGAGGAAGACATCGTCCAGGTCACCGACTTCCGGCTCGATGTCCCGCGGCACGGCGATATCGACCATGAAGATCGGCCGGTGGCGACGCTTCTTCAGTGCCCGCTCGGCCATACCCTTGCCGAGAATCGGCAGCGGGGCCGCGGTGGACGAGATGACGATATCCGAGCGCACCAGGGCATCCGGAATCTCGCTCAGGGAGATCGCCTCTGCATTGAACTCCCGGGCCAGCACCTCGGCACGCTCACGGGTACGATTGGCAACGATCATATTACGCACGCCCGCCTCACGCAGGTGACGTGCCACCAGCTCGATGGTTTCGCCCGCACCGATCAACAGCGCACGGGAGCGGCCGAAGTCGTCGAATATCCGGCTGGCCAGACTGACCGCCGCATAGGCGACCGAGACCGGGTTCTGGCCGATCCCGGTGCGCGTGCGCACCTGCTTGGCCACCGAAAAGGTATGCTGGAACAGCAGTTCCAGCTCGCCGCCGAGCCCACTGGCCAGACGCGCCGACTGGTAGGCCTCCTTGAGCTGGCCGAGTATCTGCGGCTCACCCAGCACCATCGAGTCCAGCCCAACGGCCACCCGCATCAAATGACGAGCAGCGTCATTGTCATGGTAGTGATAGGCACAGGAGGTCAGGTCATCCACCGGAAGCCCATGGAAATGGCTCAGCCAGTCGAGAATCAGCCGTTCACCGCTGGTGTCGGTGACGCAATAGAGCTCGGTGCGGTTGCAGGTCGACAGCACGGCGGCTTCCCGCACCTCCGGGACACCGCGCAGCTCGCCGAGCGCGACTCCAGTTGAGTCGGCGTAAAGGCAACCCGCTCGCGTACCGCGACGGTGGCTGTCTTGTGGTTGATGCCAAGGGCAAGGAGCGTCATGCGTAAGCGTCTTCGCGTGATGTCGTCAGGCGGTACGGAACAGGAAAATCCACCTCTGGTGGCGCTGCATTCTACCACAGCCTTCCATGCTCGGCGCCATGTACACAAAGGCGACAATTGACGCACGACAAGGGAGGGGCGTTTCACGCGCCAGGACCGACAATGGCGTCGATCCCTTTGCCCACCGGTCCCGAGTCGGTATGCTGGCAGCTGGCATCCTGGACGAGATACGCATGCCCCCGACTCAGACACGCTTCATCCGCCATGGACTGGCAACCCTTGGTCTCGCCGCCCTGCTGACCGGCTGCCAAAGCATGCCACTGACCCACTTGATGCCGGCCCATGACGACCCGCTCGACTCGGCTCCCCCCATCGAGCGGGGGCTGGATGCCGAGGGTCTCTCGACCCTGCTGGTGGCAGAACTCTCCGGTCAGCGCGGCGACTATCGCCGGGCCACCCGCGGCTACCTGTCGATGGCCGAGCGCTACCAGGTCGCGGAACTGGCCGAGCGCGCCACCCTGGCGGCTCGCTTCAGCAATGACCCCCTGCTGCTGGAGGAGGCGGTAGAGCAGTGGCACCTGCTCTCGCCGAGGGCAGAGGCGCCGCTACGCCTGCTGGCGGGACTTGCCCTGCAGCGCGGCGACTGGGTAGGCGCACTCGAGAAACGCCTGCTGCTGGTCGAACAGGGCGCCCATGGAGAGCTCACCCTGTTCATGGAGCTGGCGCTGGATGCCGGGGTCCCTCCCCACCCCCTGCGCGAGCGGATGAGCGAGCACCTCAGCCGGCCCGGCGCCAGCGAGCATGCCCACCACCATGATTCGGTACTGGCCATGGCCATGCTCGAGGCTGCCACAGGGCAATCACACCGCGCAGAGGCGCGCCTGGATACCCTGGCCCGTGATCATTCGGAACTGCCGGCACTATGGATGACCCGGGCTCGCCTGGCGCTGGATGACGGCAATACCACCAAGGCTCGGGACGCTGCCCGCCGCGGCCTGGAAATCTCGCCAGATGACCCCCGCTTCCTGCTGCTGCTGACCCAGACCGAACTGCAGCTTGGCAATGTGGCCGCCGCTGAGGCACACGCCGACGCCCTGCTCGACGAACATGAGGGCAACCAGGAGCTCCGCACGACCCTGGCCGGCCTGTTCCTCGAGGACGGACACCTTGAGGCCGCCCGCCGCCTGCTGCTCCCCCTGGTGAGCAGCGACCAGCCTCCGCCCACGGCGTTCTACCTGCTCGGCGCCATTGCCGAACAGGAGGGTGAAGTCGACAATGCGCTCCTCTATTACCGGCAGGTCGCGACGGGCGGCGACTTCCTGAGGGCCCGCCTGCGTGCCGCCCGGATGTTGATCGAGGATGATCGCCTGCTGGATGCACGCGCCTTCCTGCGCATCGAACGACTGCGCCACGAGGACCACTTCAACGATCTGGTCATGCTCGAGGTCGAGCTGCTGGACGAAGCCGGCATGACGGCAGAAGCCGACGCCCTGCTCGACCTGGAAGTGGCACGCACCCCCAACGACGAGCAACTGCTCTACCTGCGCGCCATGCGGGCCTGGTCCGAAGGCGATATCGAGGCCATGGAGCGCGACCTGACTCGCATCATCGAGCGCAACCCCGACAACGCCACGGCCCTCAATGCACTGGGTTATACCCTGGCCGACCTGAACATCGAGGGGCGACTGGAGGAAGCCCGGGATCTGATCGAGCGGGCCCATGAGCTAGAACCGGGAAGTGGCGCTATCATGGATAGCCTCGGCTGGGTCTACTTCCGTCTCGGCGACCCGGAACGCGCCCTGCCCTGGCTGGAGCGGGCCTACGCCGCCATGCCCGACCAGGAGATTGCCGCCCATCTCGCCGAAGTGCTGTGGGTTCTGGAGCGCCACGACGACGCCCGCTCCCTGATCGACGAGGCACTGCAACGCTTCGACGAACATCCCGTGATCGATGACCTGCTCGAACGCATTCCCGAATTGGCACCCTGATCGCTACCACTAATCGACTTCCCCGCCACGCACCCGCTGACGAGACACTGCCATGACGCACCACGCCAATGCCCTGCGACTACTGCTCTCGAGCCTGGCCTTGATGCTGCTGGCCGGCTGCGCCGCCCCATGCCGGCCCCTGACTCCGATCGTGCAGCAGGCCAGTGGGAAGCCCAGCAGGAACGCCTCGAGGCCCTGGACACCTGGATGCTGGCCGGCAAGGCCGGGCTTCGCACCCCCCAGGAGAACACCAGCGCCAACCTCGACTGGAGCCAGCACCCCCACTACTATCGGATCCTGATCAGCGGCCCCTTCGGCAGCGGCCGCAACACGCTGGAGGGTCGCGAAGGCCGCTTCTCGCTGACCACTTCCGAAGGGCGTTTCGAAGCCGAGACCCCCGAGGCACTACTGCAACAGCAGCTGGGCTGGACGCTGCCGGTCAGCTCGCTCTCCGACTGGATCCGCGGCTTGCCGGCAGAGCACAGCCAATACCAGATGGACCATGATGAACTCGGCTTCCCCCAACGCCTGGAACAGGACGGCTGGGAGATCGACTACCGCGACTGGACCCTGGTCGAAGCGCTGTGGTTGCCCCGCCGCATGACCATGGAGTACGGCGACTTGCGCGTGACTCTGGTGGTCACCGATTGGCGCCCCGTCCTCGACGACTGACCCATGACGGCGACGCTGAAGCTGCCGGCACCGGCCAAGCTCAATCGGATGCTGCACATCGTCGGCCGTCGAGAAGACGGCTACCATGAGCTGCAGACGCTATTCCAGTTTCTCGGTTACGGCGACACCCTGCAGCTGTCCCGCCGCGACGATGACCGCATCACCCTGTCGCCGATCATGGGCGACATCCGTGCCGAGGAGAACCTCATCGTGCGAGCGGCCAGGCTGTTGCAGGCCGAAACCGGCTGCCGCCTTGGCGCCGACATCCACCTGACCAAGCGCCTGCCCATGGGCGGCGGCCTGGGCGGCGGCAGTTCCGACGCCGCCACGACGCTGCTGGGGCTAGATCGGCTATGGGGCCTGGGCCTTGGCCAGGATCGCCTGGCCTCCCTGGGCCTGTCGCTGGGTGCCGATGTGCCGGTCTTCGTGCGTGGCCGTTCTGCCTGGGCTGAAGGCATCGGCGAACAATTGACGCCGGTGACCCTGGACACCCCCTGGTTCGTGGTGCTTCACCCGGGTGTCGCCGTCGCCACGGCGGCGGTGTTCGGCGCTGCGCAATTGACACGTGATACCCCCCCGATTACCATGGCGCGCGCACTGCAGGGGGGAGCGCCCAGTTGGCACAATGACTGCGAGCCGACGGTCCGGTCACTCTATCCGCCGGTGGCGGAAGCGATTGACTGGCTGGGCAGGCGCGCACCGACCATGCTGACGGGAACCGGCGCCTGTGTCTTCGCCCAGGTAGAGACCGAAGCCGAGGCGAAGCGCATCGTGGCCGACCTGCCCAGCCGCTTCACGGCATTCATTGCACGCGGCCTCAACCTCTCCCCGCTACATGCTGCTCTGGGCCGCTGATCGTGATGCCTGCCTGGGTCACGAACTATTCGACGCTGCGGACGAGGTGCCGAGCCGATGAGTCCCGAGAGCCCCCCAACACTGCATAGGTGGATGCGCGTGTCAAAATTGATGGTTTTTGCCGGGAATGCCAATCCCGAACTCGCCCAGAAGATCGCCGAGAGTCTGGACACCCGTATGGGTAATGCCACGGTCGGGCAGTTCAGCGACGGCGAGATCGCGGTCGAGATCAACGAGAACGTTCGCGGCAAGGACGTGTTCATCCTGCAGTCCACCTGCGCGCCGACCAACGACAACCTGCTCGAGCTCATTCTCATGGTTGATGCCCTGCGCCGGGCCTCCGCCACGCGAATCACCGCCGTGGTGCCTTACTTCGGCTACGCTCGCCAGGATCGCCGTGTCCGCTCCGCTCGCGTGCCGATTTCCGCCAAGGTAGTCGCCGACATGATGGTCAAGGCCGGTGTCGACCGGGTCATGACCATGGACCTGCATGCCGACCAGATCCAGGCTTCTTCGACGTACCGGTAGACAACGTCTACGGTTCACCGATCCTGCTCGACGACATCGAACGCCAGAACTACGATGATCTGGTGGTGGTCTCCCCCGACGTGGGCGGCGTGGTCCGCGCCCGTGCCATCGCCAAGCAGCTCAATGCCGATCTCGCCATCATCGACAAGCGCCGCCCCCAGGCCAACCAGGCCCAGGTAATGCACATCATCGGCGAGATCGAGAACCGTACCTGCGTGGTGGTCGATGACATGATCGATACCGCCGGCACCTTATGCAAGGCCGGCGAAGCACTCAAGTCTCATGGTGCTCGCCGTGTCGTGGCCTACGCCACCCACCCGATCCTATCGGGTCCGGCAGTAGAGAACATCGCCGGCTCGGTGCTCGACGAGGTGGTCGTCACCGATACCATACCGCTGTCTGACGTGGCTCGCCGCAGTGGCAAGATCCGCCAGCTCAGCGTGGCCGGTCTGATCGCCGAGGCGATCCGTCGCGTCAGCAATGAAGAATCCGTCAGCGCCATGTTCCACTGAGTCCCAGCGACTTTCAGCAAGAGCGACTTTCAGTAAGAACACGGCGTCGGAAAAGTGCCCCCACGGGGCTTTCGGAAGCACGACAGCCAGGTCGCGGGCTGCCGTGATTTCCTTATCTCAAGCAAGAGGCAACATCAATGTCCGATTTCACTCTCAATGCCAGCGTTCGCAACGACCTGGGGAAAGGTGCGAGCCGCCGCCTGCGTCGTGAGAACCTCCAGGTGCCGGCCATCATCTATGGTGGCGAGCAGGCACCTGAGCCGATCTCCGTCGAGAAGGCCGCCTTCTACAAGGCCATCGAAGACGAAACCTTCTTCTCCTCGGTGCTCAACCTCGTCGTCGACGGCAAGAAGCAGCAAGTCGTCGTTCGTGACCTCCAGCGCCACCCATACAAGCCGCTGGTCACCCACGCCGACTTCCTGCGCGTGGATGCCACCCACGAGATCACCATCCGCGTGCCGCTGCATGTCGTGGGCGAGGAGACATCCAAGGGCATCAAGGACGAAGGTGGTGAGCTGCACGTACTCTCCAACGAGATCGAGATCAGCTGCCTGCCCAAGGACATTCCCGACTTCCTGGAAGTCGACATCTCCGAGATCGCGCTTGGCACCACCCTGCACCTCTCAGACCTCAAGGTGCCGGCCGGTGTGAGCCTGGTCGAGCTCTCCCACGGCGCCGACCACGACAACGCCGTGCTGACCATCAGCAAGCCCAAGGTACGCGGTGGTGATGCCGACGGCGAGGAAGGTGAAGGCGAGGAAGGCGAAGGCGCGGCCGAGTAACCGGCCCTGTCGGGGCCGCCCTGCGGCGGCCCCTTCCCGACTCGACCAAGCGCTGCGGCGCTTGTTTTTTTTGGAGACCCCGCATGCCCCAGGTGAAAGCGATCATCGGGCTGGGCAATCCCGGTGACGACTATTCAGAGACCCGTCACAATGCCGGCGCCTGGCTGGTGGAGATCCTGGCACGCCAGGCCGGTACCGAACTGCGTCCGGAAAAGAAATTCCTGGGCCTCTATGCAAGGTGAGGCTCGATGGGCAGGACCTGCATCTGCTCGAACCCTCGACCTTCATGAACCGCAGCGGCGCCGCCGTGGCGGCCTTGTGCCAGTTCTACAAGATCGCCCCCGACGAACTGCTGGTAGCCCACGACGAACTGGACATTCCGCCTGGCGCGGCCCGCTACAAGCAGGGCGGCGGTCACGGCGGACACAACGGCCTGCGCGATATCATCAGCGCACTGGGTAACGACAAGAGCTTCCATCGACTGCGCATCGGCATCGGACATCCCGGCGATTCACGCCAGGTCACCAATTACGTACTGGGCCGACCCGGCAAGGCCGAGCTCGCTGCCATCGGCGGCGCCATCAGCGAATGCCTGGCTACCCTGCCGCTGGCCATCACCGGAGACTGGGCCCGTGCCATGAGCCGGCTGCACAGCTTCAAGGGCTGACCCCAGCGCCTTTTTCGCCATCACTTTCAGGACATCATCATGGGTTTCAACTGCGGTATCGTCGGCCTGCCCAACGTCGGCAAATCCACCCTCTTCAACGCCCTCACCAAGTCCGGCATCGATGCCGAGAACTTTCCCTTCTGCACCATCGAGCCCAATGTCGGCATCGTACCGATGCCGGACCCACGCCTCGATGTGCTGGCGGGCATCGTCAAGCCGCAGAAGGTGCTGCCCACCACCATGGAGTTCGTGGACATTGCCGGCCTGGTGGCGGGCGCTTCCAAGGGCGAGGGCCTGGGCAACAAGTTCCTGGCCAATATCCGCGAGACCCAGGCCATCGCTCACGTGGTGCGTTGTTTCGACAACGATAACGTCATCCACGTGGCCAACCAGGTCGACCCGCGGGCCGATATCGAGATCATCAACATGGAGCTGGCCCTGGCCGACCTGGACACCGTGGAACGCGCCATCCAGCGCCTGGTGCGTGTCGCCAAGGGCGGCGACAAGGAAGCCATCGCCACCAAGGCCATTCTGGAGCGCATCCAGCCTCATCTGGCGGAAGGCCAGCCACTGCGGAGCTTCGGGCTCGATGATGACGAGCAGCGTCAGCTCAAGAGCTTCGGCTTCCTGACGCTCAAGCCGACCATGTACATCGCCAACGTCAACGAGGACGGCTTCGAGGACAACCCCTATCTCGACGTGGTTCGTGAAATCGCCGCCGAGGAAGGCGCCGTGGTGGTACCGGTGTGCAACCAGCTGGAGGCGGAGATCGCCGAGCTGGAAGACGAGGAGCGCGCCATGTTCCTCGACGAGATGGGCATGGAGGAGCCGGGGCTCGACCGGGTGATTCGCGCCGGCTACGACCTGCTCGGCCTGCAGACCTATTTCACCGCCGGAGTGAAGGAAGTGCGGGCCTGGACGGTCAAGGTGGGCGCCACCGCCCCGGAAGCCGCCGGCGTCATTCATACTGACTTCCAGAAGGGCTTCATCCGTGCCGAGGTCATCGCCTATGACGACTTCGTCACCCTGGGCGGCGAGCAGGGCGCCAAGGATGCCGGAAAATGGCGCCTGGAGGGCAAGGAGTATGTCGTCCAGGACGGGGACGTGATCCACTTCCGCTTCAATGTGTAACCACAACCCTTGACCTGGCAGGGGCGAGTCCGTAAACTTCGCCCCCGTTGAATGGCTACGTAGCTCAGCTGGTTAGAGCACATCACTCATAATGATGGGGTCCCCTGTTCGAATCAGGCGTAGCACCAAGCATTCAAGAAACCCGGCGCCATTGGCGCCGGGTTTTTCGTGTCAGTCACATCACAGCGCTATAGATGTCAAAACTCGGCGCGATTACAGAAGGCAACCAGCGCCCGCGTCAGGTATTCCACGTCCTGGGCGCCTGCGGTCTCGCGAATCGAGTGCATGGCCCACTGGGGGACGCCGACATCCAGCGTGGGCACCCCCAGTTCGGTGGCGGTAATCGGCCCGATGGTACTGCCACAGCCCATGTCGGCGCGGGTGGCGAAGGTCTGGACCGGCACCCCGGCCTCGCGGCACAGGTCACGGAAGAGCGCCGAGGTGGCACTGTTCGTGGCATAGCGCTGATTGGCATTGACCTTGATCACCGGCCCGCCGTTCAGTGACGGCCCGTGAGCCTCGTCATGCTTGTCGAGGAAGTTGGGATGCAGGGCGTGCGCGTTGTCGCAGGAGATCATCCGCGAGGCCTGGATCAGCCGGATAAAACCCTCGTCGCCCACCTCGCCGAGCTGGGCATTGACTCGCCGCAGGACATCGCCCAGGAAGGGACCCTGGGCCCCGCAGGCGCTGGCACTGCCGACCTCCTCGTGATCGTTGGAAACCAGCACGACACCCTGGGCCCCATCCGATTCGAGCAATGCCTCCAGTCCGATGAAACAGGAGAGCAGGTTATCCAGCCGGGCACTGGCGATCAGTTCGCCCTTCACCCCCACCCGTGCCGGCGGCTGGGTATCGAAGAGCGCCAGTTCGAAGTCGAGAATTTCGGCGTCCCCGACGTCGTGCTGGGCATCGAGCCACTCCAGCAGCAGCCGCGTGAAGTCGGCCTTGTCGCCCCCCTGGAGGAAGACCGGCGCCATCTGGGTCTGGGCATTCAGTTCACGTCCGTTGTTGGCTTCACGATCCAGGTGGATCGCCAGGCTGGGGATGGTTGCCACGGGTCGCTCCACGTGCAACAGCCGCCCCTCCAGCCGGCCATCTGGCTGGCGTAGATGGACACGCCCCGCCAGGCCCAGGTCACGATCGAACCAGGGAGCCAGTAACGCCCCGCCATAAAGCTCGACACCCAGCTGCAGCCAGCCGGCCGATGAGGTCTGGGCGGCATTGGGCTTGAGCCGCAGCCCGGGACTATCGGTATGGGCCCCGATCATGCGCAGGGCGTCGAGCCCCTCCCGGGGCAGCTGCATGGCAATGATGGAGGAGTCGTTGCGGGTGACATAGAACCGTTCCCCGGCCGTCAATTCCCAGGGGTGTGCCTCATGCAGTCGACGGAAACCTGCGGCCTCGAGCCGCTCGGCCATGACCGATACGGCGTGCCAGGGAGTGGGCGAGCGTTGCAGAAAGTCGAGCAGACGCTCAAGACGGGCTTCCTGAGACATGAGAATCCTCTTCAGGGGGTCTGTGGTTGACGAGACAGCTGCTACAATACCGCATCGTCCTTTGCAACTCGCAAGCCTTGCGCGTGTCTAGGAAGGAAGTTTACACGAAATCGGGAGTGCTTCATTGATGAGCCTGCTAGCCGTTATTCGGCACTCAGCCATACTGCTGGCCCTTGTATTGCTGACCGGCAATGTGGCGCTGGCGCAGATCCAGCCCAGCGAATCCCAGCGCCA
>NZ_AZQX01000416.1:0-13998 GCF_000568385.1 Halomonas sp. BC04 | reverse complement strand
CAGCCAGGATCGCCACCCCCTCACCCCTGACCTGATCACGCGCTTCCTGTGCGGCCTCACCACGCCGCTGCTCACCCGGCTCAAGGCGCGGCGACTGGCCGGCTTCGGGGCGCTGGAAGCCCACCACTACGCCGAAGTGCGCGACCTGGTGGCCCGCTCGGCCCTGGTCTCTTCTTCCTGATTTGCCGACGCTAACTTTCGATGCCGATACCGTGGCGCTTGAGTTTATTCGCAATGGTGGTGTGCGAAACCCCCAGGCGCTTGGCCAGCTGGCGGCTGGAAGGGTGATGCGGATAGAGCGTCGACAGCACCCGCCGCTCCACTTCGCCGAGGATGTCGGCCAGGGTGCCGTCCAGGTCCATGCCGGAAAGCCCCGGCGCCTCCCCCACATCCGGCAGGCGCAGGTGGGAGGCTCGATGGCCTCGCCTTCGCAGAGCGACACCGCCTGGAACAGCACGTTCTCCAGCTGGCGCACATTGCCCGGCCAATGGTAGGCGGATAGCCGGGCCAATGCCGCCGGCGACAGCGACGGTGCGCGACAGCCGATCTGGCGGGCGGCCCGGTCGATGAAGTGGTTGGCCATCGCTTCGATGCCGTCCAGGCACTCCCGCAGCGGCGGCACCGCCAGCGACAGCACGTTGAGGCGATGGTAGAGATCATGGCGAAAGTGCCCCTCCGCACAGAGCCGGGGCAGGTCCTGCTGGGTGGCACAGATCACCCGCACGTCCAGGTAGGTCTCCTCGTCGCTACCCACCCGGCGAAAGCCGCCATCCTGCAGGAAGCGCAGCAGCTTGACCTGCAAACGAGGCTCATCTCGCCCACCTCGTCAAGGAAGATGGTGCCCCCCGCGGTGAGCTCCAGCAGCCCCAGCTTGCCTTCGGGGCGCGCCCTTCGAAGCACCCGGGGCATAACCGAACAGCTCGGTTTCGGCCATGGATTCCGGCAGGCCGGCGCAGTTCAGCGCCATGAACGGCGCCTGGCCCCGGGAGCTGGCCAGGTGACAGGCCCGGGCCAGCAGCTCCTTGCCAGTGCCGGTCTCGCCCTGGATCAGCAACGGCGCCTCCAGCGGTGCCATGCGACGGGCCTCGCGAATCAGCGATGCCAGCCTGGGGCTGGCCTGGAACAGCGCATCGAAGCCCCGCAGCTCCTGGCGTTGGACCTGGTAGATCCGCTCGCCAATGCGGTCGACGCTGTGCAGGGTCACCACCGCACCGGCCAGAGACGCCACGTCATCGAGATGCTCCCGGTGCAGGGGGGCAATATCGGCGAGGAAAGTGGCGTCGCGCAGCTTGATGCGCAGCCCATTGACCCGGGCGTTGTTGCGGCGAATCAATGCCGGCAGGTCGACGTCGGGCAGGTAGCGATTCAACGACAGGCCCGGCACCTCGTCGATGCGCACCCCGAGCAGCTGGCCGGCGGCACGGTTGGCCGCCACGATATGCCCCTCCATGTCGATGGACATCACCGGGTCGGAGAGTGACGACAGCAGCGCATCGAGTTCCAGGTGACGGCGTTCGCTGGGCATCAGGTTGACCCGGCGGACGCCAAACACGCCGGGCACGGCCTCCAGGACAGGCTTGAGGGTCGCCAGTTGGGCGTTGAGCAGGTTGGGCACATGCAGGTAGATGGCGTTGCCGTGCTCGCCACCCACCTCGCCCCGCGCCACGTTGAGCCCGTAGTCAACGAAGTGCGACACGATGTCGCGCAGAATGCCGATGCGATTCTGGCAGTGGAACCTCAGTCTCATCAGGAGTACTCGAATCAGAAACGGCCGAATGGTGGTAATGGCAGAGACGGCGGGAAAAAGACGTCAAGCCACCGTGACTCTAACGTCAAGATAACGTGACACCCACGCGACCTCAATCCAGCCTGTCCGGGACTTTCCCTTCAGAAGGCTGCTGGCCAATTCTGTTGTAAGGTTTTCTTTACGATATCGCCGACGCATGACTGAGCGGTGAGGTGTAACGCAGGCGCTTTCCGGCGGCGTACCTGTCTAGACTCGAAGCCATCCAAGGCACGTACAAGACAGTCGCATAAAGACAATCACAAACCGCCAGCGGAGATCCCATGACATCATCCAACGCCTATCTCAGCGATGTCGCCAGCAAAACCGGCTATCGCGCACGCCTGCCCGACGAGAATGGACATATCGCCTGGTCGGAGCAGGACAACGCCACCTGGCAGACCTTGATGCAACGCCAGCTCGGCATGATCGAGGGGCGCGTATGCCAGGAGTATCTCGATGGCCTCGAGCGACTCGCCCTGCCGGAAGACCGGATACCGCAGCTCGGCGAAATCGACCGGGTTCTCAAGGCCAGCACCGGTTGGGAAACCGCCCAGGTGCCGGCGCTGATCCCCTTCGACACCTTCTTCGCCCTGCTCGCCAGCCAGCGCTTCCCGGTGGCCACCTTCATCCGCAGCCCGGAAGAGCTGGATTACCTCAAGGAGCCGGACATCTTCCACGAGATCTTCGGCCACTGCCCCATGCTCACCAACCCGGCCTTCGCCGAGTTCACCGCTACCTATGGTCGGCTTGGCCTGGCGGCATCGCCCAAGGAGCGGGTCTACCTGGCACGCCTCTACTGGATGACCGTGGAGTTCGGACTGGTCGATACGCCGGTGGGACGACGCATCTATGGCGGCGGCATCATCTCCTCGCCCAAGGAGACCCTGCATGCCCTGTCGGAGACGCCGGTACATGCACCTTTCGACCCGGTCGAAGCGCTGCGCACGCCCTACCGCATCGATATCCTGCAGCCGCTCTACTACGTGCTTGACGACCTCAAGACACTGCACGACCTTTCCCGGAAGGACATCATGGGCATGGTGCAGGAAGCCATGGCCCTGGGGCTGCACGAGCCGCTCTTCGAGCCGGCCCCCAAACGTGCCAAGGCCTGATGGACAACAATCCCCCGACGACGACAAGGAGGCGACATGAGCCAACTATCCGAACAGCAGTGTGAGGCCTGTAGCTGGGATGCACCCCATGTGAGTGATGAAGAGATCCAGGCCTACCTTCGCGATATCCCTGAGTGGGAAATCGTCGAACGCGACGGCGTGAAGCAGCTCGAGCGCGTGTTCAAGTTCCGCAACTTCAAGCAGGCACTGGCATTCACCAACCGGGTCGGAGAGATCGCCGAAGAGGTGGGCCATCACCCCGCCCTGCTCACCGAATGGGGCAAGGTCACCGTGACCTGGTGGTCCCATGAAATGAAGGGCCTGCACAAGAACGATTTCATTTTGGCGGCCAGGACCGACGAAGCCGCCACCGAATAAGGGAATACTGCACCAATACCTAAGCCCTGAGCTCCTTGCGCTTAGTGCCGGTTCAGACCACGCCCGACCCGCCGGCTGGCGGAGTCGGGCGACTTTGTAAGCCTTCTCCCCTCATCTCGGCAAGGCGTTTTCCCACAGACGACGGCGAAAATGACGACCATGATAATCGGCTTTTTCTTACAAAGAAAAACGTCATGTGCCGACCCCACCATCGCGTTCTTTCTTATAGCTTTTAACGGGACACCGCCCGGTGTCAGAAACTTCCAACACGGAGAAGAAGAATCATGAAAGGTAACCTTCATGGTGCGGCGATCGGCCTGATTCTGTGCGTGCTGCTGGCCATGGCCTCCGCGGCCCAGGCCCAGGAAGTGGCCCCCATCAATGTCAACACGGCGGATGCCGAGCTACTGGCTGAACTCCCGGGTGTAGGACCCAGCCGGGCCGAAGCCATCATCGAGGAGCGCGAGACCAACGGTCTCTTCGAGAGTGCCGACGACCTAACCCGGGTCAGCGGCATCGGGCCGGCGACGGTGGAGGCCTTCCGCGACCAGGTCGAATTCTGACCCCGTGAAACGCGACGAGGCCGGCGGTATTCACCGCCGGCCTCGTGGTTCAGATCACTTCCTTCTTATCGACACGCCATTCACTCAGAGGCGCAAGCCACCGTCGCATTCGATGACGCGACCGGTGAAATAGTCATTCTCGAAGATGAACGACACGCTCTGGGCGATGTGGTCCGGGTCGCCGAGGCGCTTCAGCGGAACGCCGGCGGTCAGCTTCTCGAGCATGTCCTCGCGCATCGAAGCCGTCATGTCGGTCTCGATGAAGCCCGGGGCCACGGCGCCCACGCGTATGCCGTAGCGCGCCAGCTCCTTTGCCCAGGTGGTCGTCAACGAGACCACGGCAGCCTTGGCGGCAGCGTAGTTGCTCTGGCCCATGTTGCCGGCCCGCGAGATACTGGAGATATTGACGATCACCCCTTCGTGACCCGCCTCGACCATCTGCGCGGCGGCTTCGCGCCCGCACAGGAAGACGCCGGTCAGGTTGACGTCGATGACCTGCTGCCACGCCTGCAGCGACATGGTCTTTTCGACCCTGCCGTCCTTGGCCTTGACCAACAGCGCGTCGCGCAGGATGCCTGCATTGTTGACCAGGCCGCTGACTGGCCCAAGGGATCCGGCCACATCGCTGAAGGCCTGCTTCACGGAGTCCTCATCGGCCACATTGACCCTGTAAGCCCCGGCCTTGATGCCTTCGCCATGCAGAGCGGATACCGCATGGTCGAGCGCATCGGAATCCATGTCGAGCAATGCCAGGATGGCGCCCTGCTTGCCCAGGCGACGCGCCATGGCGAAGCCGAGACCGCGGGCTCCACCGGTGATGGCAATGACTGTCTTGTCCAGTTTCATAGGCTTCCTCAGAATATTGTGGCAACGGCACCAGCGCCGCTACATCGCTTAATTCCGCTCTCCTGCTTATTTCGGCCGCATGAGCAGGAAGCTTTAATGCCACATTAGCATCTTTGTGCATTGCAGCAAACAATAGCCCGCTATCAACTGCCCACCATCCCTGACATCACGATTGCTCGCCATGGTTGATTTTCCCGTATCTGCCCCCATCCTTTCGGCAACCGACCCTCCCGGAGCCGTCATGCCTTTTCTGCTTATCTTCACCCTCTTTGCCCTGCTCGATTTCGTCATCCTGTTTTCCGTGGGCAGTAACATCGGCCTGTTGACCACGCTGGCACTGGTGCTCGGCACCGGCTTTGTCGGGCTTTACCTGATCCGTCGGGAAGGCACCGCCGCCCTCGCCCGCGCCCGGCAGCGCATGGAGCAGGGTGAGCTGCCCTCAAGCGAACTGCTCACCGGCGCGGCCCTGATCTTTGGCGGCGCCCTGCTGCTGGCCCCCGGCTTTCTCTCCGACGCACTGGGCTTTCTTTGCGTGATTCCCGGGGCCAGGCGTCTGCTCGCCAGGCTGCTGGCCATCGCCAATGTTCGCCTGCAGATCCTCGCTGCGCGCCGCAGTGGAAACAGGCAAGGAGAGTCCGACGACTGGCAGCAGGCTCGCGGCGAACAGGCAGGCAAGGAAGGGACCCGCCGCCCGGGCCAGGGCGATGACGAAGACGGGCCATTGGAGGGAGATTTCATCAGCCGTGACGAGACGAGTCGATAAGTCGCTGTGTCAATCAGACTCATTGCATAAAAAAATTTCGTGCTGGCCCTTGAAAGGAAATTGCCCGACCCCATTTCACGGTCAGCACCAGGCTTCGGTGTCGAGCAGGGCTCGACACCTTCGACAAGGAAGGCGTCCCTCGCCTCCACCTTCCAGATGACTGGAAGGGTGAAGATGAACCGCCATGTGTTGAATCATGGCACTGCAAACCATCAGGAGAACGTGAGCAATGAACATCCGTCCCTTGCACGATCGCGTCGTCGTCCGTCGCGTTGAAGAAGAGCAAAAAACCGCTGGCGGCATCGTGCTTCCGGGCAATGCCCAGGAAAAGCCGACTCGTGGCGAAGTACTCGCCGTCGGTAACGGCCGGATTCTCGACAGCGGCGATGTCCGCCCGCTGGACGTCAAGGTCGGCGATACCGTGATCTTCAAAGAAGGCTTCGGCGTAGAGAAGCAGAAGATCGATGGTGAAGAAGTCCTGATCATGAGCGAGTCCGATATCCTCGCCGTTGTCGAAGGCTGAGCCGCTCCTGCTCTTACCTCCTTTTCCATACGACGTTCACGAACTCACAGGAAGTAGCGAAAAATGACAGCGAAACAAATCAAGTTCTCCGACGACGCCCGCAAGCGCATGGCCCGTGGCGTTGACATCCTGGCCAATGCCGTAAAAGCCACTCTGGGCCCGAAGGGTCGTAACGTGGTTATCGAGAAGTCCTTCGGAGCACCGACCGTGACCAAGGATGGCGTCTCCGTCGCCAAGGAAATCGAACTCAAGGACCGGTTCGAGAACATGGGCGCGCAGATGGTCAAGGAAGTGGCTTCCAAGACCTCCGACGTCGCCGGTGACGGCACCACCACCGCCACCGTGCTGGCCCAGTCCATCGTGACCGAGGGCATGAAGGGCGTGACCGCGGGCATGAACCCGATGGACCTGAAGCGCGGCATCGACCAGGCCATCATCGCAGCGGTCAAGGAAATCAAGAACCTGGCCGTGCCCTGCACCGAGCGCAAGTCCATCGCCCAGGTCGGCACCATCTCCGCCAACGGCGACGCTCGCATCGGCGAGATCATTGCCGAAGCGATGGAAAAGGTCGGCAAGGAAGGCGTCATCACCGTCGACGAAGGCCGTGGCCTGGAAGACGAGCTGGAAGTGGTCGAAGGCATGCAGTTCGATCGCGGCTACCTGTCGCCCTACTTCGTGACCAACCAGGACACCATGGCGGTCGAGCTGGAAGACCCCTACCTGCTGCTGGTCGACAAGAAGATCTCCAACATCCGCGAGCTGCTGCCGGTGCTGGAAGCCGTTGCCAAGGCCGGCAAGCCGCTGGCCATCATCGCCGAGGACATCGAAGGCGAAGCACTGGCCACCCTGGTGGTCAACACCATGCGCGGCATCGTCAAGGTGGCTGCCGCCAAGGCGCCCGGCTTCGGTGACCGTCGCAAGGCCATGCTGCAGGATATCGCCATCCTGACCAACGGCACCGTGATCTCCGAGGAAGTGGGTCTGACCCTCGAGCAGGCCACGCTGGATCACCTGGGCAGCGCCAAGCGCATCACCATGTCCAAGGAAAACACCACCATCATCGATGGTGACGGTGGCGAGGGTGATATCGAAGCCCGCGTCAACCAGATCCGCGCCCAGATCGAGGACACCTCCTCCGACTACGATCGCGAGAAGCTCCAGGAGCGCGTCGCCAAGCTGGCCGGCGGCGTTGCCGTCATCCGCGTCGGTGCCGCCACTGAAGTGGAAATGAAGGAGAAGAAGGCTCGCGTCGAAGACGCCCTGCACTCCACTCGCGCCGCCGTCGAGGAAGGCGTCGTGCCTGGCGGTGGTACCGCGCTGGTTCGCGTACTGACCAAGATCAAGGACCTCCAGGGCGACAACGTCGACCAGACCCACGGTATCGCCATCGCCATGCGCGCCATGGAGTCACCGCTGCGTCAGATCGTGACCAACGCCGGCCAGGAAGCCTCCGTGATCCTCAACGAGGTGAAGGCAGGCGAAGGCAACTTCGGCTACAACGCCCAGACCGGCGAGTACGGCGACCTGTTCGAAATGGGTGTCCTCGACCCGGCCAAGGTGACCCGCTCTGCCCTGCAGTCCGCTGGCTCCGTGGCAGGCCTGATGATCACCACCGAGTGCATGATCGCCGACGATCCGGAAGAGAAGGACTCCGCTCCGGACATGGGCGGCATGGGTGGTATGGGTGGCATGGGCGGCATGATGTAAGCAGCCAACCACCCCTATCATCCTTTTGAAATCAATGCTTTACAGATCAATGTAGGCATAGATGTAGGAAGGAATGTAGGAAGATTGTAGGAAGGTCTGGAAATGGTTTTCAAGACCACCAGGCCTCTCCTGAAGAGCTTCCTGCCCTGCTAAACGAAACCCCCGGTCATGGGAATGTAGGAAGCCTACTCCCAGCCACCGGGGGTTTTCTTTTGGTGGGTACCTGGCCAGCTAACCCCGCAACGCACGTCCACAGGATCTGCACACGGAATTTGACTGTCAGTAAAATTACAGCTACTCTTGTTCTCAGGCTGGGTGTACCACCCAGGTGCTCTTTAAACGTGTTGATTTACCTCGATTGAGCTTGCAAGCGGACCAACCTTGTTGGTCAACCCGGGAGTTGTTCACCTAGGGTTCACTTGCCGCACAGCGACCCGGCTGCTCGGTGTCTCAGATAGCCGATAGTCAGCAGTCTTGTACGGCGGGAGGCTCCTTTAACAAGGAGCTGAACGGTGGTTTGCTGGAGCATCTACGCGTTCCTTATCGGCTCAATTGCTTGACGGCGGGGCAATTACGCCCGATGAGAGACGAGGTATTTCCGATGAATACTGCACGTTTAACCAAGACTGTCGACCTGCTCAAGCAGGTGCGGTCGGAGATGCACGACGACGTAGATGCTCGCGTTACAGATGGACTGGATGAGGCGATTACGATTCTGGAGGAGGCACTGACTGCCGATCCAAAGCCAGCAAGGGCGGCTGCCGCCCTGGCCAAGCTCGGTGAGGCCTTGAAGTACCTTCCCGTGATCAAGGCGCTTTTTGAGGACTTGATGTGACACAGCAAACCACTACTTTAAGATTTCCGATTGGTTGCGAGACATGAATATTGGATACGCAATCAAGCTGTGCCGCCAGCAGCGTAAGCTGACTCAAGGAGAGTTGGCCAAACGTGCTGGCGTGTCAGTTTCCTATCTATCACTCCTTGAGCGAGGTGAAAGGTCAGATCCGGGCCTGTCATCGCTGGAGAGTATTGCCAAAGGGCTGGAGGTTCCGATGACCCTGCTGCTCTTTCTCGCTGCCGAAGAAGAAGACCTGAAAGGCTTTACTCCAGAGCTGAAGGAAAAGCTCTCTGCCGCTGCCCTGAATCTGATGAGAGAGTCAGCTTGATGCGCGTCTCGCCTGAGCTGACGCCGACTTACCCTCACAATCCGATTGTGGATCCTGAGCTCCTTGCGCGTTTACTGAACACTCCGCTTCCCAAGCTGGAGGCAATCGCCGAGACAGCGTCTGCTTCTTACCGGCCTGTTCCTCAGGAGAAGAAGGATGGCAGCCTTCGGATGACCTACGATGCGTACCCAGACCTGAAACGTGTACAGCATCAGATCGTCCAGAAGATTCTCCACAAAGTTCGCTTCCCCCGTTACCTGCATGGCGGTATCAAGGATACCGAGTTCCCAAGAGACCACGTATCGAATGCGGCCCTGCATACGGGCGCAGCGATTCTGATACTGGACGACATTGCGGACTTCTACCCATCGCTGGATAGCAAACTGGTGTTCACGGTCTGGCTACGCTTCTTTGGATTCTCTCCTGAAGTAGCGGAGCTTCTGACCACACTGACAACGCGGAAGGGGTCTATACCGCAAGGGGCCAAGACGAGCAGCTACCTAGCAAATCTCGCATTCTGGGACCGAGAGGCGCAACTGGTAGAAGATCTGAAGGCGATGGGCCTGACATACTCTCGTTTCGTCGACGATGTGACTTATTCATCGCGCCACCGGATTCCTGACAGCACGATTGGCGAGGCTAGGGCCAAGGTCTACCGGATGCTGACCTCAAAGGGGTGTCGGCCCAAGCGCTCCAAGAGTCATGTCTGCCGCAAGGGGAGAAAGCTGGAAGTCACGGGGCTGGTAACTGCCGGGCGCACTCCTGCCATCAGTAAGGACGAGCGAAACAGGATCCGCTCTGCAGTCCGCCACTTGGAGAAGGCAGTCGGCAGAGAAGGAATGACACCCGAAAACCGCAAAGCCTGGGACAGCGCCAAGGGACGAGTTGGAAGGCTAGTCCGTCTGAAACACTCCGAGGCGCGGAAGCTGGCCCAGCGTCTGGATGCAATTATCTGAGCTGAGCATCCTCTCATCTCACTATATCCGCCAGCAGTGCAATCAGCTCTTTCCCCTTCGGCGTCAACCTCACGATCTTCCTCCTGCGTTCTGCGGGATCCTCCTCTGCTTCGACCAGCCCCAACCCCGGCTTACCGTGCCTGTCTTGGTCAGACAATAGCGTAACGTTCCGAGAGCATGATGCTTGGCTTAACCCTGTCTTCTTGATCAACCCTCCCATGGTGATTTCCGGCTGGATGGCCACTTCCAGCAGCACATGGATGGATTGCGCCTGGATCTCCGATTGCACTGCCCGAATCTCTGCGATGCAACGTGCCAGACGCCTCACGGCCAGCTTGTCGTAGTGTGCCGGGATGGGTGAGTTGGTGGTGCCCGCTGCAAGGTCTATCGTGGAGTCGTTCACCAGTCATCACTCCCTGAACTCTTTAGGCACCGGACTCCCCGGCTGAATCCGGTTCATGTGGAGGCCAGTGGTGTTCCAAGCCAACTCCCCTACTCTCGGCAACCTGATATAGATGTCGCCCCAGTAGAGGTGGATGACGAGCCCCATGATGGCTATCCCCACTCCCCATGTTCCCGCTGTGATCTTCATGAAACCGCCTCGCTGCGTTCACCGTCTGTGTGGCTGATGTCTGAATAGAAGCAGGTTACCCACAAATAATCATTTATATCAATGTCTTATATTCACTAACACATCAATTGCGGGGATGGATCACAGTTCAGATGTAGTATTGACTGACATGCACCACCTCAGCCCGTGTAGTAAGGTGGCGACATGTAACTATCCTGAAGAACACTGCAACACGAACCGGAGCAAGACCTTGGTCAATGGAGACGTAGGAAAGCGGCTGTGGGCAGCTGCTGACCAGCTATGGGCTAACACCGGCCTGAAGCCCGCTGAGTTTTCGGCCCCCGTGCTGGGGCTGATCTTCCTCAAGTACGCTGACAGGAAGTACGCCATTGCCGAGGAGAAGCTGGGGCCGGTGGGGTCCGGTGGCCGCCGCAAGGTGAGCAAGGCCGACTATCTGGCAGAGGGCGTGATCTTCCTCCCCGAGACTGCCCGCTTCTCCTACCTGCAGTCGCTCACCGAGGGCGACAACATCGGCAAGGCCATCAACGATGCCATGAAGGACATCGAGGAGGAGAACACCGACCTCAAGGGTGCCCTGCCGCGTAACTACACGCGCCTGGAGAACTGGGTGCTGCAGGAGCTGCTCAAGCTCATCGGCCCGGTGGATCTGTCAGGGGACGCCTTCGGCAAGGTCTACGAGTACTTCCTGGGCAACTTCGCCTCAAGGAGGGCCAGAAGGGCGGCGTCTTCTACACCCCCGAGTCCATCGTGAAGCTGATCGTTGAGATCATCGAGCCGTACCAAGGACGCATTTTCGACCCGGCCTGTGGCTCCGGCGGCATGTTCGTCCACTCGGCGAACTTCGTAGAGCGCCACCACAAAACGGCCATGGATGAGATCTCGGTCTTCGGCACCGAGAAGGATCAGACCACCGTCAACCTCAACAAGATGAACCTGGCGGTGCACGGCCTATCTGGTGATGTGCGGGTCTCCAACACCTACTACGAAGATCCCCACCATTCGGTCTACAAGAACGGTGACGGCTTCTTCGACTTCGTGATGGCCAACCCCCCGTTCAACGTCTCGGGGGTGGACAAGGAGCGCCTGGAGGGTGATCCCCGGTTCCCCTACGGGATGCCCAGGACCGACAACGCCAACTACCTCTGGATCCAGCTCTTCTACGCAGCCTTGAAGCCTACCGGGCGGGCTGGCTTCGTCATGGCCAACTCGGCGGGTGATGCCCGAGGCAGCGAACAGGTGATCCGCCAGAAGCTGATCGAGTCCGGTGCCGTGGATGTGATCGTCTCAGTGGGGCCGAATTTCTTCTACACCGTCACTCTGCCTTGCACCCTGTGGTTCTTCGACCGTGCCAAGGCCGAGACCGAGCGCGGTGACAAGGTGCTGTTCGTCGATGCCCGCCACCTCTACCGCCAGATCGACCGAGCCCATCGCGATTGGCTGCCGGAGCAGGTCGAGTTCCTGGCCAACATCGTGCGCCTCTACCGTGGTGAAGCTGTGGAGCTGGATCAGGGCAGTGAGTCGCTGCTGGCCGAGAAGGGGCTGGCTGAGGGCTACGCGGATATCCCTGGCCTGTGCAAAGTGGCGACTCGGGAGGAGATGGAGGCGCAGGGCTGGTCGCTGAATCCTGGACGTTATGTGGGTGCAGCGGCGAGAGAAACTGAGGATGTGGACTTTACGGAGCGGCTGGAGGAGCTGGCTGAGGAACTGGAGGTGTTGAACTCCGAGGCGAGAGAACTGGAAGCCTCTATATCTCGCAACATTGCAAGTGTCCTTGAGGTACCCGCATGACTTCAGAGCGCGTTGCTTATAAATTGGATCAACTAGATACCATCTCTCCTAACCGGCTACAAACTGCCCATTAGGTGGTTTGTGGCCGATATGCGGTTTGCGTCTTGAGGACTCCGTAGGCGATGTGGATCAGCTTTCGCATCGCCGCCCCCAAGGCCGCCATCTTGCTCTTGCCGTTTCCTGTCAGCCGCTGGTAGAGCGCAGAAATATCCGGGTTTCGATTCAGTCCTACTACGGCCGCCATGTACAGACTCTGACGCAGCTTCGGATTGCCGGCTTTCGACAAACGGGGCCGCCCTCGCACGGAGCTACCGGATTCCCAACTCACGGGCACGAGTCCAGCAAAGGCGGCAGCCTGCCGGGCGCTCTCGAAAGCGCGACTACGTAGCATCGCCAATAGTCGGAGTGATACCGCTGGGCCAACGCCTGGGATCGTTTGCAGCAAGTCACGGTCCTGCTTCAAGCCAGGGTGTTGGTCGAGATGATCATCGATCTGTTGCTGGAGACGATCCCGCTCGCGCGTCAATGCCAGCAGGATGTCATCGATGGAGCGCAGGATATCGGTTGCCATGGCGAACTCGGCTTTCTCACGCCGGTTGCGCTCGCGGCAGATGTCTTTGTCCAGGGCATCAAGGCGCGCTGCCAGTGCCTTGAGCTTGCGTACTTCCTCGGGCTCTGGCTGCCAGCGTCCAGGCTGTTGAGTCGCGCCATACCGTGCCAGCACCACACTGTCTTTCTTGTCCGTTTTGCCGCGTACTCCCAGGCTGCGGGAGAAGTCGCGTACTTGGGCAGGATTGAGGACGTAGACCTGGATGCCAGCGGCGTGTAACCAATACGCGAGCGTTTCGTGATAAATGCCCGTCGCTTCCATCAGAATGTGCAGTCGATCACGCGGCTCGCCTGTCTGGTGCTCAAGCCACTCCAGCAAGTGAGGGAAGTCTTGCCGGCGGTTAGCAAATACTCGTGTCTTGACCTTGCCGGTGGCCACATCGCGCAGCCAGGCACAATCGAGCTTCTGCTTGCTGACGTCGATACCAATCACTGCCATGCTCTCGTCGCCTTTCCTTGTTCGTTCAGCCTCACTCCAATTGGGGAGGGGCTTGGATACCATTCAAGCTATCGAGATAGAGGGCATCAGGGGGCATAATCTAAGTGCCAGGCTGTAACGCCTCAGGCTTTGTGGATGCTCACCCTGATGCCAAGGCCTGCTGGTAGCTAATCAACAAGCCCGGAGAGACACAAGGCTTTGTCCGAAAAGTGCCTGCGCTCGGCCATACGGCGTTAAAAATCGGCTCAAAGTACTCATTTACAACCCGTAAACTCCGTCTTTTCACCGATTATTGCCTTGTCTGACCATCGCTCGTCGACTTTTCAGACAGAGCCTAGGGGTGTGCATGGGGCGCAAGACGCCCTTTCCGATCGTGCTGCTCCAGCCTATGCCTTCCCGGGCACGCCACTTGCCCAAAAGAGGCATCGACATACCTGTGAGAGACAAAAGACCGACACGGCCTATCGCAGCACCCCTTCCGTCTCGAGCAGCTTCAAGATCGCCTCGGCGCCCTGCTCCGCCGAGACGCCCTCCAATACCTGGCCACTGCCACCCTCCGCCTTGGCGGCGGCGGCCTTGAAGCGATCCCGGGCCGAAGCAGCCTTGACGATCTTCAACCGCTTGGGCCGTTTGCGGGCCGGCGTCAGTTGCCACTCGGCCAGCTCGCGATCGGGGTCTGCGGCAACCGGCGTGACCTCGACCTCAGCCCGACGAGCCGGGCCGAAGGCGCTCTGGCGCGCCGCCGGTGCCGCAGCATCCACACTGACGAT
>NZ_AZQX01000415.1:0-5206 GCF_000568385.1 Halomonas sp. BC04 | reverse complement strand
CTCACTGTCCTACGCTGAATATTATCTTGATCATATCAAGCCCAGTGTTAGCGTGGCACAAACCCAAGCTGTTCAGGAATTTACCATGCAATCACCGCTCGTTATCACCGGCATGGGCATGATCAGCCCCCTCGGCTGCGGCGTCAAGGCAGGCTGGGAACGCCTGCTGGCCGGCCAATCCGGCATCTCCCCGATCACCCGCTTCGATACCGGTGAGCTGCCGATCAAGGTCGCAGGCTCGGTGCCCGGCATCACTGACGATCCGGAAGCCGGCCTCGACCCGGACCGCGTGCTCGACGCCAAGGAGCGTCGCAAGATGGAGCTGTTCAGCCTCTATGCGATGGCAGCCGCCGAAGAGGCGCTGACCCAGGCCAACTGGTTCCCATCCAGCGATGAGGACCGGCTGGCTACTGCCACTATTATCGGTTCCGGCATCGGCGGCTTCCCCACCATCACCCAGGCACAGAACACTCTGTCGACCCGCGGCCACCGCCGACTCTCCCCTTTCACCGTGCCGGCCTTCCTGGCCAACCTGGCGGCGGGGAATGTCTCGATTCGCTATGGCTTGCGCGGACCGATGGGCTGCCCGGTGACCGCCTGTGCGGCAGGCCTCCAGGCCATCGGCGACGGCATGCGCATGATACGCAGCGGTGAGGCCGAGGTGGCCCTGGTGGGCGGCGCAGAGGCCTGTATCGACCCGCTGTCGCTTGCCAGCTTTCATGCCATGAAGGCGCTCTCCACCGAGCAGGACGACCCCGCCAAAGCGTCGCGGCCCTTCGACCAGGCACGCAACGGCTTCGTCATGGGGGAAGGCGCGGGGCTGCTGGTGATCGAAACCCTGGCCCACGCCGAGGCACGTGGGGCGACACCCCTGGCTATCCTCAGCGGCTATGGCACCAGTGCGGATGCCCACCACATCACCGCCGGTCCGGAAGACGGCTCCGGTGCCGCAGCGGCCATTCGGTCGGCACTACGGATGGCGGGGCTGGCTCCCGATGCCATCGATCACATCAACGCCCACGCCACCTCGACGCCGGTCGCGACCGGGCCGAGATCGCCGCCCTGCGTAACGCCTTCGGCGACACTCTCGCCGGCATCCCGATTTCCGCCACCAAGGCGACCACGGGCCACCTGCTCGGTGCTGCCGGCGGCGTGGAGAGCATCTTCTCCGCCCTGGCGGTGATGCACGACCGGCTGCCACCGACCCTGAACCTGGAAAACGCCGACGATGACCTGCAGGACCTGGACTTCGTCACGGGCTCGGCACGCGAACATCGCAGCCAACACGTGCTGTGCAACGGGTTCGGCTTCGGCGGGGTGAATGCGGCGCTGATCGTCAGCAAGGTGTAGGCACGTTCAGCGATGTGGTGCTCGCCCGGCGACCGCGACAGTCTCGTGCGGGCGGGTTCCGAGGCGCTCCCGGTAACGCTGTGGCGCGACCCCTGCGTAGCGCTTGAAAAGTCGCCGAAAGAAGGCCACATCTTCGTAGCCGATGGCACGGCTAACCTGCTGAATCGTCTGCTGCTCGTTCTCCAGCAGATGGCGGGCGGCATTGATTCGCAGGCGGTGAAGGTAGCAGGTATGCGTCTCCCCAGTGGCTGCCTTGAAGCGACGGGCAAAGTTTCGTGGACTCATTCCCATGCGCCCGGCCAGGTCATGCAATCGGACCGGCTCGTTGAAATGGTGAAACAGCCACTCCTGTGCCCGCCGGATCAGCCTGTCCTCGTGAGACACCGCAGGGGGCTCCGCCGCGTACCCCATCTGCCAGACGCGTGGCGTCTCGAGCAGCAACGCCCTGGCCGTCTCCATGGCAATTCTGTGTCCACAGAGCTTCTCGACAAGATACAGGCTGAGGTCGACGGAGGCATATATTCCGCCGCTACACAGTACGTTCCCGCTTTCCGTCAGAAACCGCTCCGGCTGCCACTGAACCCGCGGGTAGCGACGCCGGCACGCATCCACCAAGCCCCAGTGGGTCGTCGCGAGCCGATCATCCAGAATTCCGGCCTCGGCAAGCAGCACGACACCTGCGCAGATAGCGGCCAGAGTGACACCACGCTCATGCCACTTGCGCAGCCAGGGGTAGAGCGCCATGTTGGCCGCACAGGTGGATTCCAGGTCTGCGCCCACCGCGGATACGATGATGAGGTCGGTTGATTCCACTTCCTCGATGGCACAGCTCGGCTCCAGACTGAGGTTCACGGCCGTGCGCACCCGCCGACCACCCTGAGACGCCGTGCGCACCCGAAAATGCGGTTCCACAGGCTCCCCACGCATGCTGTTCCACAGCACGCCGGCCGAGCTGAACACCTCCACCGGAGCAACCGCGGTCGAGGGCATCCCCCCCTCCACCAGTACCACGGTGACATCAATCATTACCCACCTCCGATGTCCGGATCGCCCCCACTTTATGTCGCGTCCGCCACTACCCGGCAGGAAGCGACGGGAGAATGCTGAATCCAACGCGTCCGAGGTGGGCCGAAGGGCAGGCCGATGGACGTATGCATTCCAGGCATGCAGAGGAGACGCAGCATGAGCGACGACACTACCTACAAGGGAAGCTGCTTTTGTGGCTCCGTACAACTACTCGTCAGCGGCGAGCCGGAGGCCATGGGCTACTGTCACTGCGACTCCTGTCGGCAGTGGTCCGCAGCGCCGATAAACGCCTTTACCCTATGGAAACCGGCAGCCGTGCACATCACCAAGGGCGAGGAAAACATCGGCACCTACAACAAAAGCCCGCAGAGTTTCCGCAAATGGTGCAAGACCTGCGGTGGCCACATCCTCACCGAGCACCCGGAACTCGGCCTGACGGATGTCTATGCGGCAATACTGCCTGAACTTCCGTTTACCCCCGGCCTTCACGTGCACTACCAGGAGAAGGTGCTCCCCGTTCCCGACGGGCTCGACAAGTTCAAGGATGCCCCCGAGGAGATTGGTGGCTCTGGTATCCGTTTGTCGGAGTAACGCGCCGAAGGCTCCCTGAGGCATTAAACCGTGGGTATAGAGAGGGATATGAGAAAGCGGCTATCCGCCAATACGTCGCCATCCTGCTTCGGCTGGATACTGCTTCCGACAAGGAAGGTATCGTCATCGAAGCCGACACGTAGGTTGGTATTCTCTTCAGGCAACTATAACCCTGGCACCAGGCTCTGACAGTCTTCGATATCGCCACTGGGCCGCACACGGTTGCGGCCTTCGGATTTTGCGTTATAGAGACAGAGATCCGCGCGACTGAGCAGCTGTTCCGGGCTCGCGTCATTATGGCGCAGCGTTGCCACACCGATACTCACCGTCACGCCAAACACGCCTTGGGGGCTGGTAAACGTCAGGCTGGCAATCACCCGGCACAATCGCCCGGCCAGCTGGCGCGCCGAGGCTAGATCACTTTCCGGAAGCAGGATGGCAAACTCCTCGCCGCCCATGCGCGCAAAACAGTCACTGGCGCGAATTTCAGGCGTTACCATCCTCACGAATTCCTTGAGCACGAGATCCCCGGCCGCATGGCCGTGGCGGTCGTTGATCGCTTTGAAGTGATCCAGATCAAGCATCAATACGCTGAGGGGGTGGCCATAACGCCGCGCCCGACTGTACTCCTCCTCCAGTTGACCCATCAGCACACGCCGGTTGGCAACTCCCGTGAGGGGGTCGGTTTGCGACATGTGCAGCAGTTTTTCGGTCATGCGCTGGAGCTCCGTGACATCACGGTAGAACCAGATACGCCCCCAGTAGTCGCCATTGCTGCCATGCAGCCCCCGGGAGTAGCGCTCCAGTACCCGGCCATCCTTCATCTGGATACGCACCCCTTGCTCCTCTTCGTCCAGGGAGGCATAGAGCTGCCTGATCCGATTTACGAAGCGTTCGGGATCTTGCACCTGTTCATTGACCGCCTGCAGCGCCGCTTCGCCGTCCTTTGCTTGCATGACCGCCTCGGGAATCTCCCATATCTCCAGAAAACGGCGGTTCCATGTCTTGATCCGGTTATCGGCATCCACCACCAGGATACCGTCCGGTGACTCATCCAGGTAGGCGCTCATCACGGTGGATTGGTAACGTGCCTCGAGCTCCAGATGCACCTGGTCACTGATTTCGTAAGCCGTACCCAGTATCCGGTTGACCGAGCCGGCCTCATCAACGAAGGGTACGAGACTGGTCAGCCAGTATGTCCTGCCGATGGGAAGATCCAGCATCTCCTGATAATCCGTGACGCCCTTGCTCTCGACACAACGCCGGTAATTGGCTTTGACGCCAGCTGCCATTGCTGGTGAAAGCAGCTCATCCACACTGCGCCCGGCTACCTCTTCATGCTGCATCCCGCTGTGCATCTCGTGACGGGCGTTGATCGCGGCAAGACGGTACTCATCAACGGAGACCACATCGATCACGAAAGCAGCAACACCGAGATGATCCAGCATCAGGCGCAGTTCAGCGGGGTCGTGATTGACACGGATCTCTTTCATTGCATCGACTGCCCCGATCACGGATGGCTTTCGCCAATTTCGGTGGTCTCAAGGACCAAGTACAACACTATTCGAAAGAAGCCCGGACCAGGGTCTGATTTCTTTAGCACCTTGCCGCAGATTTTCCTGGTGCTCTCACTGGAAACCAAGCTGCCAATAGCTCACGGCGCTGGTTGCTGGAGCTGGCCCACAAGGCGTTCCAGCGCTGCCACCTCGGCGGGCCGCCCGAACAGGTAGCCTTGGTAGAGCCTGCAGCCGATACCGGCGAGGTACTTCAGTTGCGACTCCGTCTCCACCCCTTCGGCAATGACCTCGACTTCCAGGGATTCACCGAGCCCCACGATCGAGCGCGCAATCGCCGCCGCCGCCGGATCGCTCAACACATCTTGGACGAAGGACTGGTCGATCTTGAGCTGTGACAATGGCAGGAGCTTCAGGTAGGCCAACGAAGAGTAGCCGGTGCCGAAGTCGTCCAGGGCGACCCTGATGCCAAGCCTGGAGAGTTCGGTGATCCTGGCTGCCGCCTCCTCGAGATCCTCGATCAGTACGGTTTCGGTCAACTCCAGCTTGAGGCGGCTGCGCACCGCGCCCGACTCATGGATGATCGCGAGCAGGTCGTCGACGAAGCCCGCTGACCGAAACTGCCGGGCGCTGACGTTGACCGCCAGGGTCAGGTGCGCCATGGAAGTGTCATTCTCCCAGAGCGCAAGCTGGCGGCAGGCCGTTCTCAGTACCCAGCGCCCCAG
>NZ_AZQX01000414.1:0-6220 GCF_000568385.1 Halomonas sp. BC04 | reverse complement strand
GTGGCTGCGCACCTGGCTGTTCACCGGCTTCCCTGGCTGCTGCTCGGCAGCGCCCATGTGGACTCCCCCCTGGCTCCCTGGGCACCGATCGGCGGCGTCTACCTGCTCTCTTTGCTGACCGTGCTCACCGGCACCCTCGGGGTCGAATTCCTGCGTCGCCGCTGGTGGGCCGCCGCCCCTGTGGCCGCTATCTGGCTGGCGCCGCTGCTCCTGCCGACCCAGTGGACCGAACCCGCCGGCGATCCCCTGCGCGTCGCCCTGCTGCAAGGCAATCTGCCACAGCTGATCAAGTGGACCCCGGAAGGCCGAAGAATGGCGGCCAATACCTATCTGGAAATGACACGGGAACAGGCCGACGATATCGACTTGATCATCTGGCCCGAAGCGGCGCTGCCGATGTTCGAGGATGAAGCGACGGCGATTCTCGAGCGCGCCCAGTCCACCATGCCGCCAGGCAGCGCCCTGCTCACCGGGATACTGCAACGCGAAGGCCGCGGGCTCTACTACAACAGCGTGATCGGCGTCGGCAACACGCAAGGCGAGTACCGCAAGGCGCACCTGGTACCCTTCGGCGAGTATCTTCCGCTGGAACGCTGGCTACGCGGGACCATCGCCTTCTTCGACCTGCCGATGCCGGCCATGACCCCGGGCCCCGGTGGCCAGCCGCCAATTCAGGCCGTAGGCACCGTCATCGGCAACGCCATCTGCTACGAGATCATCTACGCCGACCTGGTTGCCGACCGCGCACGCGATTCCGAGATGCTGCTGACGGTCTCCAATGACACCTGGTTCGGCGAGTCGATCGGCCCGCTGCAGCACCTGCAGATGGCCCGCCTGCGCGCCCTCGAGAACGGCCGCTATGTAATCCGCGCCACCAGCAATGGCGTCACCGCGATCATCGACCCCCAAGGCCGCATCACCGCCCGCGCCCCGCAGTTCGAGACCACCTATATCACCGGGGAAGCCACGCCGATGCAGGGCCTCACGCCGTTTACCCGTACCGGCAGCTGGCCTGTGTGGCTCCTCGCCGCACTGCTGGTGGCGCCGGGCCTGAGGTTTCGGCGAGAGTCGCATCATATACATAAGTAAAAACAGATGTAGGAGTCGCTTCAGCTCGCGACTGGAGGCCGAAGACCTCCCGGCGGGGTTGCCCTGCCGTGGCAATAACCCCGACCTCGGCAGCCTCCGCCAAGGCGCCTGACGGCGCCAGTCGCGATGCGGACTCGGAGCGCCTCACCGAGCGCTCCGACAGCGTTTTTTCCTGCCACGGCAGGCTTTTACATCCTTGTAGGAGTAGCTTCAGCTCACGACTGGAGGCTGAAGGACTCCCGGCGGGGTTGCCCGCGCTTGCAATAACCACTGACCTCGACAGCCTCCGCCAAGGCGCCTGCGGCGCCAGTCGCGATGGGAACTCGGAGCGCCGAACCGAGCGCTCCTACAGCTGCTTTTTCCTGTCATGCCAGATAATGGCCACCCACCTGGCTCAGCCCGGCGCAATGTTGCGATTGACGCGAAAGCGATTATCCGGATCCCAGCGGCGCTTGATTTTCGCGAGCCGCCCGAGGGCCGGGCCGAGGGCTGCGGCGATGCGCTCCGGGCCTTCGTCCTCGGTCAGGAAGTTGATGTAGGTGCCGCCGGTGGAGAAGGCCTTCAGGTCGTCCCAGGCCTCGCGTGCCCAGGCGATGTTCACCGCGTCGTCCTCCGGCTTCTCCCAGGCGCCGCCTGCGTTGAAGACGTAGCGTGCATCGCGGTTGCCCACGGCCGAGTGATCATCATCGTGCGCATTCAGAGCCCCGCCCAGTTGGAACAGGATCACTGCCGAGTGCGGCGAGCGGATACGTTCGGCATGTGCCATGACCTTATCGCAAAGCGCGGGCTCAATGCCCGGCAGGTACTCGCTCTTCCAGTAATAGCGCCGCCCCTTGGGCTGGGTCGCATCCAGCAGCTTCTGCATCTGCGCATAGGGCCGTCGCATCAGCACGTCGCCGATGGGCTGGCCAAAAGCCTTGATCGGCGCGACCGCCGCCTCGCCCGCTTCCGGATCGCCGCTATGACAGGCGAGTAGTGCCACAATCGGCTCGCCATGGTATCCCTCCGGCAACCAGGCGCCGGCGGCGCCGGACGCAGCAAGGCGACCAGGGTCAGCTCGGGCGGTGCCTGCTCAGCCAGACTGCGATAGAGCTCGAGAACCGCCGGGGCCTCGCTGGCGGGCCAGGCCACCACGCCCCCCACCACCTCCGGGCCGACGGGGTAAAGCCGGTAGTCGAAACCGGTCACCACACCAAAGTTACCACCGCCACCCCGCAGGCCCCAGAACAAATCAGCGTTCTCGTCGGCAGTGGCGTGCACCAGCTCACCGTCGGGAGTTACCACCTCCATGCCGAGGACATTGTCGGAGGTATAGCCCCAGCGCCGGCTCAGGTAGCCGAAGCCGCCCCCCAGGGTGAGCCCGGCGATGCCGGTGGTCGAGATAAACCCGAGGACGGTGGCCAGGCCATGCACCTGAGTCTCGCGATCCACGTCACCGAGCACACATCCCGCCTGGGCATGGGCCACCCGGCGATCACGGTCGACCCAGACCCCACGCATCAGCGAGAGGTCGAGCATCAGTGCGCCGTCGGCCACTGCCAGACCTGCGATATTGTGCCCGCCTCCCTTGATGCAGAGCAGCAGGTCGTGCTCACGGGCAAAGCGTACGCTCGCCATCACGTCGGCGACTCCCAGGCAACGCACCACCATGGCCGGCCGGCGGTCGATCATGGCGTTCCACAGGCGGCGCGAAGCCTCGTAGTCCGGATCGTCCGGCGTCAACAGCGGCCCTTGGAGTTGCATCTTCAACCCGGAAAGCAGGTCCGGCGTCAAATCGAGCTCGCCGCCATCCAATGTTTTCGCTTTCATCATCAGGCCTCCTATTTACCGTCCGCTTCGGGGTATACGCCACTGCCGGTCCGCATACCTATCGCGAGGACTGCCGGTGGAGTTCGGCGAGCCCGCTATCGCTCTGCACCTTGGCCCGCGGCGCATGAACATGCACGTAACGCTAAACTTAGTAGAAGTGCCGGCGGATCGGGAATTCACGATCTGTACCGCATCTGGCCGACAGATGGCGTCCGGGACGTCCGCTAACACGAGGAGGGCCCTCCAATGAAGAGCTGGGGATACAAGCAGTTCTGCCCCGTGGCCATGGCCTCGGAAGTGCTGGGAACCCGCTGGACCAATCTGGTCGTCCGTGAGCTCCTGTGCGGCAGTCACCGCTTCAATGATCTACGCCGTGGGCTGCCCCATATCTCGCCGGCCCTGCTGTCGAAGCGGCTTCGCGAGCTGGAAGAACTCGGCGTAGTGAGCCGTGAGCGCGATCCCGAGACCGGCAACCCGCTTTATTTTCTGACCGAGGCTGGCGAGGAACTACGCCCGGTGATCATGGCGATGGGTTCCTGGGGGCAGCGTTGGCTGGAAGGGCAACTTTCGATGAAGAACCTCGACCCTTCCCTGTTGATGTGGGACATGCGCCGCAACCTCAACCCTGACCCTCTCCCATCCCAGCGGATCACGATTCAAATTCTGTACCACGATGTGGCATCCAGCCAGGCAAAATGGTGGTTGATCATCGATAAGGCCAGTGAGGATGGCGTTGTTGACCTCTGCAAGCGGGATCCCGGCCACGATGTCGACCTCTACGTAGTAAGCGACCTGCGCACCATGACTGCCATCTGGATGGGCCTGATGACAGTAGCGGAGGCCCTCACCAGGAGCAAGCTGCAGCTGACCGGGGCAAACCAGCTGCAAGCCAGCATGCAGAACTGGCTGGGACTGAGCGTCTTCGCTGGCGAGGACAGACGGGGCACCTCCTGAGTCGACGTTTCGAGACTACCGCCTTGGCGGCGACGGCTGCTGGCCGCCCTGCTGGTGGTGCCGGGCCTGTGGCTGCCTCCTTGTAGGAGTCGCTTCAGCTCACGACTGGAGGCCGAAGGACTCCCGGCGGGGTTGCCTGCGCGGGCGATACCCACTGCCTCGGCAGCCTCCGCCAAGGCGCCTGACGGCGCCAGTCGCGATGGAAACTCGGAGCGCCGAACCGAGCGCTCCAACAGCTGTTTTTTCCTGCCACGGCAGGCCTTTACATCCTTGTAGGAGTAGCTTCAGCTCACGACTGGAGGCCGAAGGACTCCCGGCGGGGTTGCCCTGCGCTTGCGATAATCACTGACCTCAGCAGCGCCTGCTGGCGCCAGTCGCGATGCGGACTCGGAGCGCCGAACCGAGCGCTCCAACAGCTGTTTTTTCCTGCCACGGCAGGCCTTTACATCCTTGTAGGAGTAGCTTCAGCTCACGACTGGAGGCTGAAAGCCTCCCGGCGGTGTTGTCGGCGCTGGCGATAACCGGATCACGGAACAAAATAAAGCGGGGCCCGCTCCAGGCGGGCCCCGCTGCTTCCCTTTCGTTGATGCCTGTCCGTTTACGACTTCGGCGGCACTTCTCCCAGCACCTCGGGAATGGTGGTACGAACGTAACGACCTGGCGCTTCCTCGAGCAGTGGCAATTCGCCCTCGCCCGGCTGGCGCGCCGGCACCATCTTCTTCGGGTCGGCGTAGCCACCCTCGGTCATCCACTGCTGCCAGTGTGGCCACCAGGAACCTTCCTGGGCCTCGGCGCCGGCAAGCCACTCTTCATGGCTATCGGGCAGCTCGCTGTTGGTCCAGTAGCCGTACTTGTTCTTGTGGGGCGGGTTTACGATGCCAGCAATATGGCCGGAGCCACCCAGTACGAACGTCGTCGGCCCCTTGGGCAACAGGGCACCGTAGTAGGTGCTGTTCCACTTGGCGATATGGTCGTCCCGGGTCGAGATGAAATAGCTCGGGGTGGAAATCTTGCGCAGGTCGATCTTGACCCCGTCCAGCTCGATACCGCCGGGCTGCACAAGGCGGTTTTCCAGGTACATGGTGCGAAGATACCAGCCGTGCGTGGCCGCCGGCAGGTTGGTGCCGTCGGTATTCCAGTAGAGCAGGTCGAACGGCGCCGGGTTCTCGCCCTTCAGATAATTGCTGATATAGAACGACCAGAAGAGATCGTTCTCGCGCAGCAGATTGAAGGTGTAAGCCATGGACCGACCGTCGAGATAGCCATCCTTCTCGAGTCGGGCCTCGATACCGGCCAGGATCGGCTCACTGAGGAGTACACCGATCTCGCCTGGGTCACGAAAATCCTGCAGTGTCGCCATGTAGGTCACGGACTTGACCTTGCGACCTCGGCGGGTACTGGTGAGATAGGCCACCGTCGATGCCGCCAGCGTGCCACCGACACAGTAGCTGAGCAGATTGACCGATTTTTCGCCACAGGCCTGCTCGATGGCTTCCATGGCGGCGATCGGCCCCATCTGCATGTAATCGGCCCAGGTCAGGTCCCGTTGCTCGGGCCCCGGGTTGCGCCAGGAGATCAGGAACACGGTGTGGCCCTGATCCACCAGCCACTTGACCATGGAGTTGTCCTGGCGCAGGTCGAGAATATAATACTTGTTGATCCAGGGCGGCACGACCAGCAGCGGCGTCTTGAAGACCGTCTCGGTGGTGGGCGTGTACTGGATCAGTTGAATCAGCTCGTTCTCGTAAACCACATGACCCGGTGTCACGGCGATGTTCTCGCCCACCTCGAAGGCGCTGCGATCGGTCATGCTCACATTCAGCCCATCGGCGGAATTGGCCAGGTCCTCGCGCAGCCGGGTCAGGCCATCCACCAGGTTCTGACCGCGGGTCTCCATGGTACGCCGCATCACTTCGGGGTTGGTGGAGATGAAATTGGTCGGCGCCATCGCATTGACCAACTGACGGGCATAGAAAGACAGATTGCGCTTCTGCTGCTCCGGGAGTCCCTCCAGGCGCTCGATCAGCTCCTCGACCATGCGCGAGAACAGCAGGTACTGCTGCAGGATCGCCTGGTAGAAAGGATCGTTGCTCCACGCCTCGTCGTTGAAGCGTCGATCACCCCGCGGGGGTGTCATCAAGGGCTCGACCGGCTCACCGTTGACGGAGCGCAGGGTGTTCAGCCACAGCTGCCATTGATCCTGGACCAGTCGCGCCTGTGTCTCCCACAGCAGCTGCGGGTCACGCATCAAGGACTCGGCGCCGGCCTTGAAGGCTTCCCGCATGTCGTCATGGATGGTGTCGGCAGCCGCATCGGGCGCCATTCGTGCAAGCAGGTCCTGCATCAACGCTTGGTACTGCTGCCCCAT
>NZ_AZQX01000413.1:0-6646 GCF_000568385.1 Halomonas sp. BC04 | reverse complement strand
CATCAGGAAGAAATAGGCAGGGCCACTGCCGGAAACGGCGGTGACAGCATCCAGCAGGGACTCCTCATCGACCCACTCGACCAGCCGACGGCGCCAAGCAGTTCGCTGGCCTGGTTACGTTGTTCGTCGGTGACTTCGGGCGTGGCATACAGCCCGGCGGCACCGGCACCGACCAGGGAGGGCGTGTTGGGCATGCAGCGCACCAGTGGTGTGCCGCCGCCCATCCAGGCCTGCAGGGTGGCAGCATCGATGCCGGCGGCCACCGAAATGACCAGTGGGCGCTGGCGCTGAAGGGTATCGCTCAAGCTTCGCAGACTTCCCTCATGACCTGGGGCTTGACGGCCAGTACCACCACGTCAGCATCGCGTACCGCTGCGGCATTATCGGTATTGGTACGAATCCCGTAGCGCTCATGGATCGGCGCCAGGAAGGCATCGCTGGGAGAAGTGGCAGTAATACCGGTGGCCGGGTGACCACTGTCGATCATGCCGCCAATGATGGCGCTGGCCATGTTGCCGGCGCCGATGAAGGTGACTCTGCTGGCCATAGCGATCTGTCCTTTTTCGTTATGAAGCGACCGGCCAGATGCCGGTACGCACGACGCTTTGTCTCGTGTTCAGGATGTGCGGTCCCGCTCGCCAAAGATGGCGGTTCCCAATCGTACCAGAGTGGCACCTTCCGCCACGGCGGCTTCCAGGTCGGCGCTCATTCCCATCGACAGGGTATCCAGCGGTGCCTCCGGGTACATTTCGCGTAATGTGTCCAATGCCTGGCGCAGACGGGCAAAGGGCTCCCGCTGGGCCGATGCCTCCTCGGCAGGCGCAGGAATGGCCATCAGCCCCCGCAGCCGGAGTGATGGCATCGACAGCACGGCTTCGGCCAGTCCCGGCAATTCCTCGAGCATGACCCCCGACTTGCTCGGTTCGGCACTGATATTGACCTGCAGGCAGATGTCCAGGGGCCCGAGCTCTGCGGGCCGTTGATCGTTCAGGCGCCGGGCGATCTTCTCACGCTCGACGCTGTGTACCCAGGCAAAGTGCTCGGCCACCTCCCGGGTCTTGTTGGATTGCAGGGGCCCGATGAAATGCCAGACGATACCCTCGAGGCCCCCGAGTTCACCCTGCTTGGCGAGTGCTTCCTGAACGTAGTTCTCGCCGAAGTCCCGCTGTCCCTGCTCCCATGCTTCCCGGATCATGGCGGCCGGCTTGGTCTTGCTGACCGCCATCAATCGTGCGTCATCGGCCTGGCGCCCGGCTGCCGCCAGGGCATCGACCAGCCGCGCTCGGGCGGCTGCCAGGGACTCACTGATGATGAGATTCGTGGTATTACTCACCTGAAGTCCTTCATGTCAAAAGGTCTGGCATACTGGAGTGAACCTCACCTGGGAGCAGGGGAATCGCATGGATATTACCGAACTGCTGGCGTTCTCGGCAAAACAGAACGCATCCGACCTGCATCTGTCGGCCGGTCTGCCGCCCATGATCCGCGTCGATGGCGACATTCGGCGGCTCAATGTGCCGGCGATGGAGGACCGGGAAGTCCGCAAGCTGATCTACGACATCATGGGCGACCGCCAGCGCCGCGACTACGAGGAATTTTTCGAGACCGACTTCTCTTTCGAGGTGCCGGGCGTGGCGCGCTTCCGTGTCAATGCCTTCAACCAGGCGCGGGGCGCCGGCGCAGTCTTTCGCACCATTCCCAGTGAGGTGCTGACCATGGACGATCTGGCGCTGGGGGACGTCTTCCGTCGACTGGCGCTGATGCCCCGCGGCCTGGTGCTCGTTACCGGCCCCACCGGCTCGGGCAAGAGCACTACGCTTGCAGCGATGATCGACTATATCAACGATCACCGCTATGACCATATCCTCACAATCGAGGACCCGGTGGAATTCGTGCACCGGAGCAAGCGCTGCCTGATCAACCAGCGTGAGGTACACCGCGATACCCACGGCTTTGCCCAGGCCTTGCGCAGTGCCCTGCGCGAGGATCCGGACGTGATCCTGGTCGGCGAACTGCGCGACCTGGAAACCATCCGGCTGGCGCTGACCGCCGCCGAGACCGGCCACCTGGTGTTCGGCACCTTGCATACCACCTCCGCCGCCAAGACCATCGACCGTATCATCGACGTCTTCCCCGGTGATGAGAAATCGATGGTGCGCTCGATGCTTTCGGAGTCGCTCCAGGCGGTGATTTCCCAAACCCTGCTCAAGCGGCAGAGCGGCGGGCGAGTGGCCGCCCATGAGATCCTCATCGCCAACGCCGCGGTACGTAACCTGATTCGCGAGGACAAGGTGGCGCAGATCTACTCGGCGATCCAGACCAGTGGCAATCTGGGCATGCAGACCCTGGATTCGGCCCTGGCCAAGCTGGTCACCGACAATGTCGTGACACGGGAAGAGGCCCAGGCCCGGGCCAAGGGTACGCTGGCCTAGGAGCCTGTCGGGCTTGGCGGTGATCTACTGTTAAGAACCGGTCAAGCCGATAGGTTCCTAGGGATGTTGGATAAACGTGGCGAAACAGAACAGGCAAGGGGGAAGGGGCATGACAGCACAGGAATGGTTGGAGCAACTGCTGGGCATCATGGCCCAGAAGGAAGCATCGGATCTGCTCATCTCGGTGCAGGCGCCCCCCACCATCAAGATCGCCGGCAAGTTGATCGCACTGGGGGAGCAGAAGCTCTCGTTGGCTCAGGTACGTGAGCTGGTCAATACGGCGGTGCCCGAGGGGCTGCGGGAGCGCTTCCAGATCGACCGTGAGGCCAATTTCGCCCTGAGCCTGTCCGGGCTGGGCCGCTTCCGGGTCAGCGCCTTCCAGCAGCGCAGCCAGCTGGCCATGGTGATCCGGCGTATCGCCTTCGACATCCCCCATCTCGAAGAGCTGTCGCTACCGCAACAGTTGGGGGAGCTGGCCAACCTCAAGCGTGGCCTGGTGTTCGTGGTGGGCGGCACCGGCACCGGCAAGTCGACCACCCTGGCATCGATGATCCAACAGCGCAACGAGACGGTGGGTGGCCATATCATCAGCGTCGAGGATCCCATCGAGTACGTTCACCCCCACAAGAAGGCGATCATCAACCAGCGGGAAGTGGGGATCGATACCGAGTCCTTCGAGGTGGCACTGAAGAACACGCTGCGTCAGGCGCCGGACGTGATCCTGATCGGTGAGGTGCGTACGCGCGAGACCATGGAGCATGCCCTGACGTTTGCGGAGACGGGACACCTGTGTCTGGCCACGTTGCACGCCAACAACGCCAACCAGGCGCTGGACCGCATCATTCATTTCTTCCCTCATGAACGGCACGAGCAGATCTGGCTCGATCTATCGCTGAACTTGCATGCGATCGTGGCCCAGCAGCTGTTGCCTACCCGTGATGGCGGGCGCTGTCCGGCCATCGAGATACTGCTGCGTACGCCCCTGATTGCCGACCTGATCCGCAAGGGAGACGTGAGCGAGATCAAGAATGCCATGTCCCGCTCTCGGGACCTCGGCATGCAGACCTTCGACCAGGCACTGTACGACCTTTACAAGAGCGGGCAGATCACCGAGGAGGTTGCGCTGGTGCATGCCGATTCGGCCAACAACCTGCGGATGATGATCAAGTACGCGGATGAAGGCAGCGACGTGTTGGCCAAGGCGCAGGACTCGGCGCAGCGGCTGTCACTGCGCGACGAAGACGATTTCTAGCCGCTCCTCAGGGGGCATAAATGCCGCCGAGCACGCGAGGTCCGGCGGCGCCGGTGACGCTGGGCAGGTTGCCGGGTAGGCCCTCGAGCCTTCGCCAGGCGAGCCAGGCGAAGGCGCCTGCCTCCAGCCAGTCGGCCGGCCAGCCCCAGTCACTGCTGGGCACCAGGGGCGTCTCCGGGATATGCCGGGCCAGGCGTTCCAGTAGATCCGGATTATGGGCGCCACCGCCACAGGGAATCAGGCGGCTGCCGGCGGTGCCTCAAGTCGCTCTCTCGCCATCGCGATGCCAAGCGCTACGCTGGTGGCGGTGAGCTCCGATAGCGTGGCCTGCACATCTTCTGGCGCTTCCCTGCCCGTCAAGTGATGCGCCAGCCAGTCGAGATGGAAGACCTCACGACCGGTGCTGCGCGGCGGCGGTCGATGGAAGAAGGGCTCGGTCAGCAGGCGTTCGAGCAGGGTCTCGTCGACTCGCCCCGAAGCGGCCCAGATGCCGTCCGGGTCGAAGCGACCGCCGCGATGACGGGCATGCCATCCATCCATCAAGGCGTTGGCTGGGCCGGTGTCGAAGCCGATGATCTCCGCATCGCTCTCGATCGGCGGCAATAGTGTCAGGTTGGCGAAGCGCCCAGGTTGAGCACCATCAGCCACTCACCCTTCCGGCGAAACAGGGCATCATGAAAGGCGGGGGCCAGCGGCGCCGCCTGSCCRCCGGCGGCCAGGTCGCGGCGGCGGAAGTCGGCTACCACCGTGCAACCGCTCAGTTCGGCCAGCAGGCTGGGGTTGTCCAGTTGGAAGGTATAGGCAGGCGCCTTGCCATGCCCCCAAGGGGCATGCTCGATGGTCTGGCCGTGGCTGCCGATGGCGGCGATGGCGTCAGGTGGCGTGTCGCTGGCGGCCAGCAGCCGCTGAACCGCTGTCGCTTGCAGGCGGCAGAACGCGCTCTCTGCTGACGCCAGTTCGGCAAATCCGACGCGCTCGGCCTGGCAGAGTGCCAGCAACGACTCACGCAGGCTTTCCGGCATGGGCTCGGCGTGGGTGGCGCGCAGGTGTGTCGTGCCGTTGTCGGCGATATCGACCAGGGCGGCATCGATGCCGTCGAGACTGGTGCCGGACATCAGGCCGATGAACAGTGTCATTCCTCTACTCCCTGTTGCGAGCCCCTCCGCGAGGCGCGAAGTCATGCTAACATTCTGCCCCATTCAATGGACCCTGCAGGCAGGGCCTGGCAACCGTATTTGTGTGGAGTCGGAGACGATGACCGATGTCGCGAGCGCGCTGGCGCTTCTGAAGCGTGGCACCCACGAGATCCTGATCGAAGACGAGCTGGTCAAGAAGCTGGAATCCGGGCGCAAACTGCGTATTAAGGCGGGTTTCGATCCGACCGCCCCCGACCTGCATCTTGGTCACAGCGTGCTGTTGACCAAGATGCGCCTGTTTCAGGAGCTTGGCCACGAGGTCATCTTCCTCATCGGCGATTTCACCGGACGCATCGGTGACCCCACCGGCAAGAATGTCACGCGCAAGCCGCTCACCGAGGAGGAGGTCCGCGCCAACGCCCAGACCTACAAGGAGCAGGTGTTCAAGATTCTCGATCCCGAGAAGACCGAGGTTCGCTTCAACTCGGAGTGGTTTTCCGCCATGAGTGCTGCCGACATGATCGAGCTGGCCGGTCAGAGCACCGTGGCACGCATGCTCGAGCGGGACGACTTCAACAAGCGCTACAAGTCCAGCCAGCCGATCTCCATCCATGAGTTTCTCTATCCGCTGGTGCAGGGCTATGACTCCGTGGCGCTGAAGGCCGACGTGGAGATGGGGGGGACGGACCAGACGTTCAACCTGCTGATGGGGCGTGAGATCCAGAAGCACTTCGGCATGGAACCCCAGGTCGTCATCACCATGCCGCTGCTCGAGGGCCTGGACGGCGTGCAAAAGATGTCCAAGTCGTTGGGCAACTATGTCGGCGTGGATGAGGCGCCCGGCTCCATGTTCAATAAGCTGGTTTCCATGCCCGACAGTCTGATGTGGCGTTACTTTGAACTGCTCTCGCTGAAGAGCAACGAAGAGATCGAAAGCCTCAAGCGCGATGCCGAGCAGGGTGCCAACCCACGTGATATCAAGATGGTGTTGGCCCGGGAACTGATCGCTCGCTATCACGGTGAAGGCGCCGCGGCCAATGCCCACCGGTCTGCCGGCAACCAGTTGGCCGAGGGTGAGCTGCCCGAGGACCTGCCCGAGATCGAGGTCGACTTCGAGGGCGGCTCCCAGGCGCCCATCGCTGCCGTGCTGAATCGCTCGGGCCTGGCCAACAACAGCGCCCAGGCCAAGGACATGCTGGGTAACGGTCGGGTCAGGGTCGATGGCGAGGTGGTCGCCAAGGACCATATGCTCGATACCGGCAGGAGCTATGTGATCCAGGCGGGCAAGAAACGCTATGCGCGGGTAACGCTCCGCTGAAGGCGTCTCGGCACTCCGAGAACAACTGATTACAAGTCAGTTGGTCTACCAGCGCCCGCCTTGAGCGGGTGCTTTCGGTTGTTATGGAGGCGCCGGCTTATCCACAGGCGCGTGCTTGAGAGCGGGTGTGGGCAGATTGCTCGCCCTTGTCCCGCGGCCGTCCTGAAACTTTTTTACAAGGCCCCTTGCAGGGGGGCTGGGAAAACCGTACAGTACGCATCCGCTGCCGGCAACGGGCAAACGTTACCGGCGGTGGAAGTGGAGAAAGTGCTTGTTTCTGTTTGGTTTTTTTCGAATCGGCTAGTGAGATTCGCGATTGACAGGAGCGCCGGAGACGGTAGAATGCACGCCACGCTGAAGGCAGCCGGCGGTACCGGCGCTTCGATGGCAGGCTCACCCCGGTGAGGCCAGCGAAGAGAGTTGACAAGCTCAGCCGATTCAGTAGAATACGCCTTCCTCGCAGGGCGCTGGCGAGGCCGCTGACAGAGTCAGCCGCCACGACAGCAAG
>NZ_AZQX01000412.1:0-5616 GCF_000568385.1 Halomonas sp. BC04 | reverse complement strand
GACATCGTGCCTTTCCTGTAGCCTAGCCCGCCCGTTTCGGAGCATCGCCATGTTTCAACCCGAGGCGTTCATTGACGCGTTGTCCCTGGTGCTCAACTGGAACACCTTGATGTGGCTGACCATCGGTGTCTTCGTCGGGGTCGGCCTGGGTGCCATACCCGGGCTCACCACCTCCACCGGGGTAGCCTTGATGCTGCCACTGACCTTCACGCTGGACATCACCGGCGCTTGGGTCTGGTCATCGGCCTCTACAAGGGTGCGCTCTTCGGCGGTTCCATTTCGGCGATCAGCTTTGCCACACCGGGCGCACCCGACTCCGCCGCCACGGTATTCGACGGCTACCGCATGACCCAGAAGGGCCAGGGTCGCAAGGCGCTGCTGACGTCGCTCTACTCCTCGGTGACGGCCGATACACTTTCCGACGTCCTGGTCATCCTGATTGCACCGATGATGGCATTGGCAGCCCTGCAGTTCGGCCCTGCGGAGAGGACCTGGCTGATGGTGGTGGCCATCGCCCTGCTGGGTGCCTTGTCGGGAAAACATATCGCCAAGGGGCTGCTGGCCGCGGCCATCGGGCTCTATATCGGCACGATGGGCACCGACCCCATCGGAGGGGCCTCGCGTAACACCTTCGGCCTGGCCTGGCTGAGGGACGGTATCAGCCTGGTGCCGCTGATCATCGGCCTCTTTGCCATGAGTCGAATGCTCGAGCAGGGCGTCGAGCTGCTGCACGAATCCCGCCTGGGAACCCGGGTCGAGCGCAAGATGCACGACCTGTTCAGCGGCAAGCAGGATGGGCTGACGTTCCGCGAATACCTGAGCAACTGGCGCGAGATGGGTATCGGACTCGGCGTGGGCAGCTTCGTCGGGATGCTGCCGGGGCTCGGGGCCACAGTGGCGTCCTTTCTTGCCTATGGCATTGCCAAGCGGCTACTGCCACACAAGAAGATCGGTACGGGGGTCATGGGCGGGGTAGCCGCGGCAGAGGCAGGCAATAATGCCACCGCAGGCCCCACCCTGGTGCCACTGCTCGCTTTCGGCATCCCCGGCAGCGCTACGGCCGCCTGATCGGCGGGGCACTGCTGCTGCAGGGCATCACACCCAGTCCGCGGATGTTCGAGCTGCATGCCGACGTCATCTACGCGCTGTTCACCATCCTGATCCTGGCCAACTTCTTCAATCTGGTCATCGGGCGTGGGTTCGCCTTCTTCTACGCCAAGCTGGGTTCACTGCCCAAGCCGGTCCTGGTACCCACCATCATGGTACTGGCGGTGATTGGCAGCTTCGCCACCCAGGGCAACCCCTTCGACGTGCTGGTCATGCTCTTCTTCGGCTTTTTCGGCTTCTGCATGCGCAAGTTCGGCATACCCGAAGCACCGCTGATCATCACCTTCCTGATTGCCCCGATGCTGGAGGAGAGCATGCGCCGGGCGGTGATGATCAGCGGCGGCGAGTGGGTTGGCGGCCTGCTGAACAGCCCCCTGAGCCTGACACTGCTGGGCATTGCCGTGCTGGTGCTGGTGCTCTCCTACCGGATGCGCTTCTCCGAACGGCTGGAGGCCATGGCGCACGAGCAGGAGCCTGAGAACGAAGACAGCAACGACGAACATCACACCGGCCGCTAGCCGTGACGCTTCTTGCCCTGTTGATCGCAGCAGCCGGTGTACTGGTATTCAGCCTGCTGGGCCTCCCCCTGCCGTGGCTGCTGGGCAGCCTCACCGCCATGAGCGTGGCCAGCCTGCTGGGCTGGTCGCACTCGCCACCGGCCTGGCTGCGCCAGGCCGCATTGGTGCTGCTGGGTATCCAGGTGGGGGCGTCGATCGATGCCACACTGCTGGGCCGGATGATCCAGTGGCCACTGACCGTGGCGGGCATGCTGGTGCTGGTGGGAATGACCACGCTGGCCAACATGATCTATTTCCAGCGCCGGGCGGGCCTCGACAGGGTCACCGCGCTGTTCGCCGGCGTGCCGGGGGCTCAATCGGTGGTACTGCTGACCTGCTCACGTAGCGGTGCCAACGCGCAGCAGGTACTGCTCGGCCAGATCAGCCGCATCGTTGTCGTGCTCTATCTGGTCCCCCTGCTGCTGATCTACTTCGGCCCGGGGGCAGGTCACGATGAGGAGTCCGCGGCAGTCACGGCGGCAGCGGACTGGAGCCTGCCGAGACTCGGCCCCATGACACTCACCCTGGGTACCGCGGCCCTGGGATGGGGGCTGGCACGTCTCGGACGCCTGCCCCAGCCGCCGCTGCTCGGCCCCATGCTTGGCGTTGGCCTGCTGAATTTCCTTCAATGGCCGAGCATGGCGCTACCGGCCGATACCCTGCTTGCCGTGCAGTTTTTCCTCGGTGCGTCGCTGGGGGCCTACTTCATCGGTATCCAGCTACGGGATACCCTGGGCATGCTGGCTCACGGCCTCGTGGCCATGCTGATCACCATGCTGCTGGCCGGTGCCATGACTCTAGCCATGACTATGGTGACAGGCCACGATACGGCCGCGCTGTTTCTCGCCTTCGTGCCGGGCGGCTGTCGGAGGTCGTGCTTCTGGCCGCCACCCTGGACGTGGACCCGGCCTTCGTGGTCTTCCATCACCTACTGCGCTTCCTTCTCATCGCTGCACTCCTGCCATGCTGGCGGCGCGGCTGGCCAAGTGACAAGCATAGCCCTCAGCCCCCGGTCATGTTCATGAAGCGCACCACCTGCACGTCGCCGTCGGTGGTGAAGTGGTGGCGTTCCGGCTTCTTCTGCATGGCGTCGACGATGGCGGCCTTGAGCCGTTCGAGATCGCCGGGGTGACGGCGCATCACCGCACGCAGGTCCACCGAGTGCTCGTTGCCCAGGCACAGCAGCAGGCGGCCCTCGGCGGTGACTCGCACCCGGTTGCAGGCATCGCAGAAGTTGTGGCTGTGGGGCGAAATGAAGCCAATCCGAATGTCCGAGTCGCTCATCCGAAAATACCGCGACGGCCCCAGGGTGTTTTCGGTGGTGGGCACCAGGGCATGGCGCGACTCGATGGTGGCGCGCACCTCGTCGCTCGAGCAGAAGGTCTCGGCACGGTCGTGGCCAATGGCCTCGCCCAGGGGCATCTCCTCGATGAAGCTGATATCGACGCCTTCGGCACGGGCGAAGTCGACCAGGTCGAGCACCTCGTCGTCGTTGCGCCCCTTGAGGATCACGGCGTTAAGCTTGATGCGCTCGAAACCGGCATCGCACGCGGTACGAATGCCATCGATGACCTTGGCCAGGTCGCCAGTGCGGGTCAGCTCGCGAAAGCGACCGGGGTCCAGGGTGTCGAGGCTGATATTGAGCCGCTTAAGGCCGCCGGCGCGCAGCGCCCGGGCGTGCCTGGCGAGTCCCGAGCCGTTGGTGGTCATGGCGAAGTCACGCAACCCGTCGAGGGCACCGACCTCCGCCACCAGGCCCTCTATGCCCCGGCGCACCAGCGGTTCGCCGCCGGTCAGGCGAATCTTCTCCACGCCCAGCTCGACGAAGGCACGGGACAGGGTGGCCATCTCCTCCAGGGTGAGCACCTGGCACGAGGCAGGAAGGTCATCTCCTCGGCCATGCAGTAGACGCAGCGGAAGTCGCAGCGGTCGGTGACCGACAGGCGAACGTAGCGGACGGTGCGGCCGAAGCCGTCGACCAGGCTCATGGGTTCTCCTCGACTCTTGCTTCGACATGGGCAGTGGCGTCCATGGGCAGCCGGGCAATCAGGCTGCCAACCTGTTCGGCCACGGCAGTGACCTCGCCTTCGCTGTAGGTCTGGCCGCGCCGCTTGCGAAAGCCCTGCTCATAGAGCCGGACATGTTCGGTGGGGGCGACGCCGGCATTGGCCAGGCAGTGGGTCACGCAGTGCATCTGGCAGCCGTCGATGGCGATGATGGGCCGACCGGAGCGGGCGGTCTTCACCAGCCGGGCACGCCACCGCCCACGCCGGCAATGCAGGACATCTCCGCCACCTTGCTGTGGTCGAGCGCCAGGGCCACGTCGTTGGCGAGCTGGGCCACGTCGGAACAACCGGAGCAGGAGTAGACCAGGGCCCGGGGTTTGTTAACGGTTCGGGACATGTAGCTCCCAGGCTGGAAAGTATCTGCGGTCGGCGACTTTCCGGGCTATGGCAGCCGCAAGCTAGTCATCCGCCAGCATGGCGTCACGCAGCTTCTGCTCATCCAGCACCACCAGGCGCTGACGGTCGATGCTGATGACACCGCCGTCACGCAGCTTGGCCAATAGCCGCGACAGGGTCTCCGGCGTCATGGCGAGCTGGGCGGCCAGCCAGCGCTTGGGAATGGAGAGGCGCACCACCCGCGGCGACTTCGAGCGACCGGCGGGCAACTGACGCAGAATGTAGCTGACCAGCCGCGACATGGCATCTGCCTGGGTCAGCAGGGCCAGGTCCTCGAGACGCTCGGTCAGTTCCAGGGCCAGACGGCTCATGAATTCGGCGCGGCAGACGGGCTGGCGATCCATGATCTCGCGACAGCGCTGGGCCGGGATGGCCAGCACATGGGTACGGCGCAGCGCTTCCGCCGAGTAGAGGTAGACACCGGCGCTGGAGACCATGCTCAGCTCGCCCAGGGTGCCCCCGCGCTCCACGCAGCGAATGGTGGCCAGGCGACCATCCCCGGCGGAGCGGGCCAGGCGCACGGCACCGTTGATGACGATATAGAGCCAATGGGCCGGCGCATCCTGGCGGAACAGCCATTCGCGGGTCTTCAGCGCACGCAGCTCGGAGTCCTCCAGCAATGAAGTGACTTCGTCATCGTCGAGCTCGCCCAGCCAGGGCACGCCGTGGACCAGCTCGCGCAGTTGCTTGGGCTTGAACAGCAGGTCAGTCGACGAACTGTCCGGCGGGCAGATAGGGGTATTCATGACCTTCCTCCACGTCGGTATCGGCGGCCATCATCAGATAGCCGTGTGCCTGGCTGGCTGCCCGCAGCATGTGCGACCCCTGCCCGCCAGCTAGAAAGGCTACCGGAAGGCCACCTTGCCAGTCGAGCACGACGCGCAACAGCTCACGTCGGGCCTGATTGCCGCGCCGCGAAAAACCGGCACGAACCTTGAATTGTTGTAATGGTCCGACGGTGCGCCCCTGGCACCCCTGGACGAAGGGCCTGGCCAGGAGCTGCCACCCCACCAGCGAAGCCACCGGATTTCCCGGCAGGGCGATGAGTGGCACCCCTTCCGGCGACCCATCGTCCAGGTAGCCGAAGGCGAAGGGCTTGCCCGGCTTCATCGCCACGCCGTGGAACACCAGCCCGCCCAGCGCCTCGAGCACTGGCCGGACATGATCCTCCTCACCCACCGACACGCCACCGGTACAGACCACCAGGTCGGCGCTGTCGCGACTTACCGTGAAGGCTTCGTGCAGCGCCTCCGCCGTATCGGCGATGATGCCCAGGTCGAGCACATCGCAGCCCTGCTGCTCGAGCAACGCCTGCAGCATCACCCGGTTGCTATTGTAGACCTGCCCCGGCGAGGCAGTCTCGCCGGGCTCAACAAGCTCGTCGCCGGTGGAGATCAAGGCCACCGTCAGACGCGGCAATACCGGCACTCGGCAAACCCCTGGCTCGCCAGCATGGCCAGGGCCGCGGCGTTGAGGGTCGCGCCCGACGC
>NZ_AZQX01000411.1:0-45438 GCF_000568385.1 Halomonas sp. BC04 | reverse complement strand
TGTCGTTTGCATTGCCCAGGAATCCATTTATGACCCAATGGCTTACCCAAGCCGATTGCAAAGCGGTGATGCACTCCCTGTTTTGCGCTGAACTGGCCGCTTATCGGGGTGAACCAGTGCCTGGCTGGCAGGAGTTACAGGAGATTGATTCGCTCGAACGGTTGCATCTTGCTGCCTGTGTCAATGAGTTTTTCTGCTTGCATGAGACAGGTCTGGAAGACCGTCTGTTGATGACTTACAGCTTTGATGAATGGGTGTCTTTCGTGGCGGAAGCAATCACTGAAACGTCAGGGCTGACATTCCGTACCTCAGGGAGCACCGGTTCGCCCAGCGCTCATTTCCACCGCTGGGAACATATCGAGGCGGAGGCCAACGCACTGGCCCGTCGTTTAGCGTCGGTAATGTCGATGAAACGGGTCATCAGCTGGCTACCGCTGCACCATCTTTACGGCTTCATGCTGGGCGTTGCGCTCCCATGCGTGGCGGGTGTGCCGCGCAATGCCGTGAGTGGTGTTTCCTTGCCCGGTTTATCATCCGGCGACCTTGTCGTCACCGTCCCTCCACGCTGGGATTACCTGGCACGATCAAACACGCTGTGGCCAGGGCACATGGCAGGCGTTTCATCCACTGCGTCGTTATCACCTCAGACATCCAGCCGTTTGATCAACCAGGGCCTGATGGGGATGCTCGACATTTACGGCAGCACTGAAACCGGCGGTGTGGCGACTCGCTGGCAGCATGACATGCCCTATCAGTTGCTGTGCCACTGGCGGCAACATGATACCCAGAGCATTAAACGAGTTGATGACAATATCATCACTCCGTTATTGGATAAGGCTCACTGGCACAACGACACCACATTTACGTTAAATGGACGTCATGACGGCGTGGTTTCGATCGGCGGCGTCAATGTCAGCACTTCCTATGTCAAACAGCGATTGCTTTCGTTGGAAAGCGTCAAGGAGTGCGCCGTTCGTACCACGGGGAATCCCGCGCAGCAGCGCTTGAAGACATTCATCGTGCCGGCTAGTGGTCAGGAGCCAGTGGCGGCGCAAGACATTGCGCAACTGATTGCCAAGTGGCCCGCTGCAGAGCGTCCCGTCAGCGTCACGTACGGTGATGCCTTGCCAACCAATGCCATGGGCAAGCTCAGTGATTGGTAACAATCTATCAAGGAAGTTTCACCATGCATGACGGGCGGTTGACGCTGGATGAGATTGAGGCGATAGCGCTTGGCAACTTGGCGCTTACTCTGTCAGAGAGTGATAGGCGCGCAGTCGAGAAGGCCCATGAATTTCTTTGTGGCGCCATCGAGCGTCGACAACTCATCTATGGCGTGACGACGGGCTACGGTCCGTTGGCGACAACCTACGTTGACCCCACGCAGTCGGCGCTATTGCAGAAGAACCTGGTTTACCACCTGTGCAGTGGTGTCGGTGAGCCGCTGTCGCGTCCTCATGTCCGTGCGATGATGGCTGCACGTGCGATCAGCTTGGGACGTGGTCATTCTGGCGCCAACCCGGCGCTCGTCGAAAGGCTGCTCGCTTGGCTAAAAGCGGACTTGATTCCTGAGGTGCCGTCACGCGGTACCGTTGGTGCCAGCGGTGACTTGACCCCGCTGGCACACCTGGCCCGTGCTCTCAGCGGTGAGGAAGAGTGAGCCTCAAGGGCGGGGAGTGGATGGAGAGTGCGCTAGCCCATCAGCAGTTGGGCTGGCAGCCACTTCTGTTGCAGGGCAAGGATGCCATCTCGCTGGTCAATGGCACCTCAACCACAGTGGGTATCGCTGCCTTGAATGCCACTGGCGCACAGCGGGCGATAAAGCTCACTACGCTGCTGGTCTTGCTCTACGCGGAACTCCTCGAAGGCCACCGTGAGGCGTTTCACCCGGCGATCGGGGAGTTACGTCCTCATCCGGGACAACGGAAATTGCATCAGTGGTTATGGTCGCTTTCGGAAAGCAGTCAACTGCTTACCGCGTGGGAAGCAGCATCGGTGCCGCTTCCTGAAATGGAAAATGGCATCGAGCCGCACCGCCCGCTGCCCCAGGATGCCTACACGTTACGCTGTTCACCACAGGCCCTGGGGGCGGTGTGGGATGTGGTCGAGCAGCATGCCCAGACGGTGCGGATAGAACTGAATGCGGTGACCGACAACCCGCTACTGTTTCCTGACAATGATACTGTCCTTCATGGCGGGAATTTTTTCGGCCAGCACCTGGCTTTTGCCAGCGACCATCTCAACAATGCGTTGATCCAGATGGCCCTGTATAGCGAACGGCGCATCGCAAGGGTGACTGACCCGCTGAGGAACAAGGGGCTTCCCGCCTTCATGCAGCCATGCGATACCGGCTTGCATAGCGGGTTCATGGGTGCACAGGTGACTGCCACGGCGCTGGTGGCTGAGTTGCGTAGTCAGGCGATCCCTGCCTCGATCCAATCGATTCCGACCAATGCCGATAACCAGGATATTGTGCCGCTAGGCACGATAGCGGCAAGGCGCGCCAGCACCAGTATCGAGTATCTCTACCAGATATTGGCCATTGAAGCGTTGGTGCTGGTGCAGGGGGCCGAGCTGAAGGGCGCGAATTTGCTGAGTGAAGCTTCCCAGGCACTCTGTGCCTGGGTTCGCACCCATGCACCGACTCTCGAGCAGGATCGTCCGCTGGCAGAAGACATCGCCAGGGTTTCTCATGCGCTTTCCGACCCCGAAGAAGTGGCTTCGTTGATGGTGTTGCTGGACCCATAGACTTGGCCCCCCAGGCCGCTGCGCTACCCGACATGGCAAAACTCCCCAACTCCCGCTTATGCTGGAGAGATCGGGAATGGGCGAGATATCGCTCGGCGCGCAGAACAAGGAGATCGTCATGCGGCTCAGGGTGCTGTCAGACCTGCATCTGGAACATTTCGACGAGGGGCGGGAGCTGCCGGAGGTGGCGTCCGACGCCGTCATCCTTGCCGGCGATATCCACCGCGAGGCAGACGGCTTGACATGGGCTGCGGCGCGCTTTGCCGACCAGCCGATTCTCTATGTGCCGGGGAACCACGAGTTCTACGGCACCAGCATGCCCGTGCTGCGCCACACGCTTGCCCAGGAAGCCGAGCGACTGGGCATCCATCTGCTCGACAACCGTTCGCTGACGCTCAACGGGGTACGCTTCCACGGTACCACCCTATGGACGGACTTCGACCTCTATGCCGGTGAACTGGACAACGATCCGACGCTGACCGATCAGAAGGCGCGTTGGCTGATGCCGGATTTCAGCATCATCGAACAGCCGGCTGGGGAGACCTTCAGTCCCATGGAGAGCCAGCGGCTGCACGCCGAGGCACTGGCCTGGCTCGAGGCGGAACTGGCCGAGCCCTTCGACGGGCCGCGGGTGGTGGTCAGCCATCACGCGCCCCTGGCCGAGTGCATACCGCCACGCTACCGGGGTGACGCACTGTCACCTGCCTTTGCCTCGCACCTGCCGGCATTGATGGGGCGCGCGGAGCTGTGGATCCACGGCCATGTCCACGAGCCGGTGGACATGGCGTTCGCCGGCACCCGTGTCATCGCCAACCCCGGGGGCTACCCCGGAGAGTTCGATCCCCCGCTGTTCGTGTCGGATCTTGTCATCGAGGTGTAATCGGCGACCACATGGCTGGTGAAGTCCACCTCGTGGATGTTGTCATCCAGAAAATCGAGCAGGGCACGCACCGAAGGCAACAGCCCACGCCGTGACGGAAAGACGGCATGCAGAATCCCGCCCCGTGGCTGCCAGCCCGGCAGCACGTCGATGAGAGTGCCATCGGCGAGATCCCTCCCTGCCACCAGCAGGGCAAGCTTGACGACACCCAGCCCCTCCCTTGCCGCCTGATGCAGGGTTTCGGCGTTGTCGGTCACCAGCCGGGGGTGGTGGGGCACCTTGGCGGTGACGCCATCGGGGCCATCGAGAAGCCAGCTGTGCAGTTTGTCGACCTGTTCGAAATCCAGGCTTGGCAGTCCGGCCAGATCGCCGGGGGCGTGGGGTAGTGGATGCCGTTCGAACAGGGCAGGGGCCGCCATCAGTCGCTGTGGGCTGTTCGACAGCACCTTCATGGCCAGGTCGCTGTCCTCCAGCGGTGGAAAGCGGACCCGGATGGCGATATCGAGCCCTTCCTTGACCACATCGACGCGGCGGCTGGTGGCCTCGACCTGTATCTCTACATCCGGGCACTGCTTCATGAAGCGCACCAGCAGTGGCGAGATCAGGTAGTGCAATAAGCTGGGAGGACAGCTGAGCCGCACGGTTCCACGGGGCTGGCCCAGGTTTCGCTTGATCAGCTCATCGGCCGCTTCGGCCTCCACCAGCATCGCCGTGCAGTGGCGGTAATACGCCTGTCCAAGTTCGGTGACCGAGAGGTGCCGGGTCGAGCGGTTGATCAGGCGAGTCTCCAGGCGTGCCTCCAACTGCGCAATGCGCCGGCTGAGTTTCGATTTCGGAATGCCGAGCGCACGCCCCGCCGCCGCGAATCCGCCATGGTCCACCACCTTGACGAAATAGAAGAGATCGTTGAGATCCTGCATTCAGTGTTCCACTCATGGGACGGTGAGTCCGAATTATACCCTCTACTGCACCCGCCGTTCTTTCTTTAGTCTTGCTGCATCGGGGCCTTATGCCCCTCCAAAACCAGCAGGAGCTTCATCATGAAGACACTCCAGGGGGTATACAGCGCAGCCCGCGGCCATTGGGTCGGCGATGGTTTTCCCGTTCGCTCGCTGTTCAGTTACGACCGCATGGGTGCGCAGCACATCAGCCCGTTTCTGCTGCTGGACCATGCCGGTCCCTTCGAATTCTCCGCCGGTGGACGGCCGCGTGGTGTGGGTCAACATCCGCATCGTGGCTTCGAGACGGTCACCCTGGTTTACCAGGGCGAGCTCGAGCATCGCGATTCCACCGGTAGCGGCGGGCACATCGGGCCCGGTGACGTGCAGTGGATGACGGCGGGTGCCGGCATCGTGCACGAGGAGTTTCACTCCCGGGCCTTCACCGAGCAGGGTGGCGTTCTGGAAATGGTGCAGCTTTGGGTCAACCTGCCGGCGCGAGACAAGTCTGCGCCGCCGGCCTACCAGACCCTGCTGGCGAGCGCGATACCTGAGGTGTCGCTGCCCGATGGTGCCGGCAGATTGCGGGTGGTGGCCGGCGACTATCAGGCGCACCAGGGGCCGGCGAAGACCTTCACCCCAATCAATGTCTGGGACTTGCAACTGCGTCCGGGTGGGGTTGCCCGGCTTCCGGTGCCTGAGGGCCATACCACGCTGCTGGCGGTGCTCAGTGGCACGGTGCTGGTCAATGGTAGCGAACTGGTGCGTGAGTCTGGCCTGGTGTGCTTCAGCCGAGAGGGCGACGAACTGCAGCTCGAGCTAATAACGACGCCAAGGTGCTGTTGCTGAGCGGTGAGCCCATCGATGAACCCGTCGTGGGTCATGGCCCCTTCGTCATGAACAGTCCCGCTGAGATACAGCAAGCCTTCGCCGACTTCCAGCGTGGCAAGTACGGCGCCCTGAACGACTAGTGGCACTGGCCCACTGGCGTATTCCGGCAGCCGTGCTGCCGGGTTTTCCTGACGTGAAATGGAGACCGACTATGTCCTATACCTATAACCGTCTCGACAAGGACGATGTCGCCCTGCTGCTGGTCGACCACCAGGCAGGCCTGTTGTCACTGGTGCGTGATTTCAGCCCGGATGACTTCAAGAACAACGTGCTGGCGTTGGCTGATATCGCCAAGTTCTTCGATATCCCGACGATTCTTACCACCAGCTTCGAGGACGGTCCCAACGGACCCATGGTGCCGGAACTCAAGGAGATGTTCCCCGATGCGCCGTACTTTGCTCGGCCGGGACAGATCAACGCCTGGGATAACGAAGCGTTCCTGGCAGCAGTGAAAGCGACCGGCAAGAAGCAGCTGCTGATTGCCGGTGTGGTGACCGAGGTGTGCGTGGCCTTTCCCACGCTGTTAGCTCTGGAGGAGGGCTATGAGGTCTTCGTGGTTACCGACGCCTCCGGTACGTTCAACCAGACCACACGCGACGCCGCCTGGAACCGCATGTCCCAGGCCGGCGCCCAGCTCATGACCTGGTTCGGTGCCGGCTGTGAGCTGCATCGCGACTGGCGCAACGATATCGAAGGCTTCGGTGGACTGTTGGCCGGGCATCTACCGCAGTATGCCAACCTGATCCAGAGCTATAGCGCCACGAAGGCTGATCCGAAGCGGCGCCACCCCGGGCGGGCAGGATAGGCGCGGCCTATGCTGAGAGAGTCACCGTTCGGGGTTGCGCCAAGGCTTCACTCCCCACCAATTCGGCAGATAGACTCACTTCGTCCTCAAGGAGTGTTCCATGAGCAATCTCGTCAATGAAGGCAGGCTTTCCTCCTCCCTGGATTGTCCGCTGGTCGACGGCAAGCGCCAGGTTCAGCATGTATCGGCTCGCACCGCCGATGTAGGCGGGATCCCGGTCAATCGGGTGCTGCCCTCGCGCCAGCGTCGCCTGGTGGGGGCCTGGTGCTTTCTCGATCATGCCGGGCCGGCGGTCTTCAAGAGCGACAGCGCCGGCCTGCGCGTCGGGCCGCACCCGCATATCGGCCTGCAGACCTTCACCTGGATGATCCAGGGAGAGGTGCTGCACCGCGACAGCCTGGGCAGTGAACAGGTGATACGACCGGGGCAGGTCAACCTGATGACAGCGGGTCGCGGCATCAGCCATACCGAAGAGTCGGTGGCTGGCGAAAGCCACCTGCATGCCGCCCAGCTGTGGATCGCGCTGCCTGAGGCGAGTCGCAATACCGCGCCACGCTTCGATCATTATGCGGAGTTGCCGCGCTGGCAGTCACAGGGCGTCGAGCTGACCCTGCTGATCGGCGAGTTCGACGGCCGGCAGGCACCGACCCTGACGTTTTCCCCACTGGTGGGTCTCGATCTCGCAGCTGTATGGGCCGCAACGATCGACTTGCCACTTCGAGACGACTTCGAATACGCCGTGCTGCCACTGGAGGGTGAACTCGAGATTGGCGGAGAGCGCTTTGTCACCAATGAACTGGCCTACCTGGGTCGCGGCCGCGATACGGTGGAATTGTCGATGAGCGCAGGCGGTCGTGCCATTCTGATCGGCGGTGAGCCCCTGGGGGAAGAAGTGCTGGTCTGGTGGAATTTCGTCGGCCACAGTAAAGCGGAGATCGCCGAGGCCCAGCGCGACTGGGAGGCGGGCAGCGAGCGCTTCGGCAGCATTCCCGAATGGTCGGGCGAACGGTTGATGCCACCGCCGTTGCCGTGGAAGAGCTAGGAGCCTGTCGGACTTAACACTGATCTACTGCGAATCGTGACGACCGGCTAAACCCGACAGGCTCTAGGTGACACCCATGCACATTACGATTCTGACCATGGCCCTTTCACTGCCCGGCTGCGCGTCTCTCAAGGAGAAGCGGCAGCGCATGGGCGGCCTGCATGAGCGTTTCGGCCGCAATCCGGCGGTGGCGGTGTGCGAGAGTGGCGAGCACGACCGGCTGGAAGCGAGTGAATGGACCTTCGTGGTGACCGGCATGTCGCAGCAGAAGGTTGAATCCCTTTGCAGCGAAATCGAGGAGAAGCTCCAGCGCACGGTGGACGGTCGCGTGCTCGACGTGTCCCGGGAGAGCCTGTAGGCAGAACATGGATAAGTGCCATCTGGCCGAATGCAGAGTTGGCTGCACGGAGATGATGCAGGAAAGGCCAGCGCTGTATTTTGCTGGTGCAGCAGGGTTGCTGCAAGGCAGCACTCGTCGATATGAATCGTCAGAAAAGTTATGCAAGTTATTGATATTAATTGAGGTGATTTCGGCTTGGCATGTATTTCGTATAGGAATACATAGACAAGCTGAGCGGGTTGGCACCCGCAACCGAATTCAATGTCGCCATGCATGAAGGCGATAAACAGAGTGAGCTGGCGTGCTCCACTTGGGCCCCTTCGGGGGCCTTTTTTTTGTACGGTCGTATTCTTGGTGCCGGGCAATAGCATCGATGCCGGCATGCGCTAGGGCAATGGGACTTTAGTCGACGTGATCGATGGTGGGAGCCGCTACTGGCAGCATCGGTTAAATTTTTTACTCACGATAGGTAAAAATGGCAAACTAGCACCAATAAAGTGGGCCCTGGACGCTTCGGAAAGCCCCGATAACGCTGGCATCGCTTCCGCGCTACGTGGATGAAGGGTGCCACGACAAATGGTACGCATGGAAAAACCCGCTAGGCCCGCTGCGCCCGCCCGGCGCGCGGCGCGAATGACCTTCTACTATGCACTCATCGCCAGTGTATGGATTGTCGTGTCCGATTGGTGGCTCGGGGGACGTGTCGCCGGGGCCTCCTGGCTGACGCTGGCCCAGTCCGCAAAGGGACTGGGGTTTGTGGCTGCCACCAGCGTGGCGCTGTTTTTCCTGTTGAAGCGGGAGTGGCAGGCTGATGCGGCATTACTGCAGCGCAATCAACAGCAGCGGGCTGAGCTCCATGCCCTGAGTCAGTTTCGGGAAAGTGTCATCGAGAGTGCTCACGTCTGGATCAATGGGCTGGACCGCGAGGCGAGGGTGACACTGTGGAACGATGCAGCCGAACGCATCTCTGGGTACCGGCGTGATGAGGTACTGGGTAGTGACAGGATCTGGCAGTTGTTATACCCGGACCCCGATTATCGCAGCGAAATTGCTGGAGAAGTTCAGCAGATTCTGTGCGCCGGTGCCGAAGTCCAGGGTTTCGAAACCACCATTTGCACCAAGAGTGGCGAGGAGAAGGTGATTGCCTGGGACTCCAGGCAGCTGACCGATGAGCACGGTCAAGTTGTCGGGTCGGTGGCCATCGGCCGTGATGCCACTGCACGGCGTGCCGCCGAGCAGGCCCTGCTGAAGCGTGAACGGGAGCTGACGACACTGATCGCCAACCTGCCCGGCATGGCGTATCGCTGCCTCAACGATGCCCAGTGGACCATGCGGTTCGTGTCCAGTGCCTGCCTGGAGCTGACCGGATACCGGGCTGAGGAGCTGTTGGATAACCGGTGTGTTGCCTGGGCCAGCCTTATTCATCCGGAGTATCAGGAGCGGCTTCATGCCCAGGTCGATCAGGCTACCGAGCAGGGTGATCCCTTCGCCTTCGAGTATCAGCTTCGCAAGCGTAATGGTGAGCTGGTGTGGTGCTGGGAGCAGGGGCGTGCGGTGACCATCGATGGTGAGCAGTTCCTGGAAGGGATCATTATCGATATCAGCGAGCGGAAGAGGATGGAGCAGGCACTCGAGGCATTGGCGAAGCAGGATGCCTTGACAGGGCTGCCCAATCGGCGTGCATTCAACCGTCGCCTGGAGGAGGAACTGGCCCGGGCCCATCGCTATGAGCGCCCGTTCAGCCTGCTCTGGCTGGATTTGAATCATTTCAAGGTGATCAACGACAGCTATGGCCACCTGGCCGGCGACGCTGTACTGCGGCAGATCAGCCAGCTGATCAAGCACCATCTGCGCAAGATAGACTTTATCGCTCGATATGGTGGCGATGAGCTGACGGTGATTCTTCCCGAGATGTCATTCGAGGCTGGCCGGGAGACAGCCGAACGTTTACAGGCGCTGGTGGCATCGAAACGCTTTGATGCGCTCAACGGCCATACCATACCCCTCACGCTCAGTATCGGCGTGGCGGCGTTTCCCCAACATGGCAAGAGCGCCGTGGCGCTGTGTGATGCTGCTGACAGGGCCATGTATCAGGCCAAGAAGGGCAGTGACGCTCCAGATGTGAATCGCGGCCAGGCCTGATCGACGATTGCGAGCCGACCTATCTTGGTTTGAACAGGGTTGTGGGAACGGGACGGTCGCGGGGGTTGAAACAGGGAGGCGATATGGACGGATTCGTAGGGGCTGTTTCAGCTGAGGCCAGGCTGACGCCTGGGATTCCGGTGGGCATCAGCGCCTGCCTGATGGGCGAGCCGGTGCGCTACAACGGCGGTCACAAGCGCTCCCGCTACTGCCTGGAGGTGCTGCAGGAGTGCTTCGCCTTCGAGCCTTTCTGCCCCGAGCTGGAAGCCGGCCTCGGCGTGCCGCGGGAACCGATTCGCCTGGTCGGCTCGCCTGGCGAACCACCGCGGGTGAAGGGGACTGCGGACCCGCGTCTCGACGTCACCGAGCGGCTACGGGATGCCGGCGAGGCGTTCGTGGCGCGTCACCGTCACCTGCGTGGCTTCATCCTGATGAAGGGCTCGCCAAGCTGCGGGCTCGAGCGGGTCAAGGTGTATCACGACAACGGGATGCCGAGTCATTCCGACTCGGGCCTCTTTGTGCGCGTGTTGCGTGAGCACTTTCCGGAGCTGCCGCTTGAGGAAGAAGCGCGCATGAATGATGCCGTGCTGCGCGAGAATTTCATCACCCGGGTGTTCGCCTTCGATGACTGGAAGCGTCACGTCGAGGATGCGCAAGCGTTTCATGCGCTTATCCAGTTTCATAGTCGCCAGAAGTATTTGGTCATGGCGCATCACGTCGAGTCCTACCGTGAATTGGGTCGCTACCTGGGCAGCGAAGCCCACGCCCAACCGCTGGAAGCGGTGAAATACCGTTACCTGCAGGGGTTCATGTCGGCGCTATCGCATCCGGCCACCCGCAAGACCCATGCCAACGCGCTGATGCACGTGATGGGTTACCTGAAGCAGGCGGTGGACAGCGAAGTCAGGCAGGACCTGCTGCAGGCGGTGGAGGAGTACCGCCTGGGCCATGTACACCTCGCCGTGCCGGTGCGGTTGCTCAACCACTACGTGAAGCGCCACGGCTCTGACTATATTCGCCAGCAGACCTATCTCGACCCGCATCCTTACGAACTGGGTCTGCGCAACGCCATTTGAAAGAACCGCTGAAAACGACTTTAATGCTCGTAATGGTGATGGGGAGCTCACGATTATTCTGCCAGATATGGTATGTGCTTTCAAAAAACTGCCGGGTTTAATCCCGGCAGTCTCAGTGGTGTTATATCAACTTTTCCATCACATATGTTTCTTTAGAAGCAGGGGTGCCTGGTTGGTAGTGTAGTCGTAATATTTGCCAGATTAGAGAAAAACTCCTGAGTTGACTTATCCGACCTCGACATGGCTCCAGATGCATGCCTCTGCCTACGAACCATTCCTTTTGAGGCATTCTACAGTATTCTGGCCAAGTCAAACTCCTTGTCGTTTGTCTAACTAAACACTCCATAATCCTTTGGTAATTTCGGAGTTAACTCAAGGGCGACTCACTACAGTGACGTTAAGTTACGAGTTACGGCCGCCTTTCTTGCCTGCTTCGGATGCCTTCTTCGGATCATTGGCGAAGTTTCCACCGCTGTGCTGTCCGCCCTTCTGCCCGGCTTCGGAGGCCTTTTGCGGATCGTTGGCAAAGTTTCCGCTGCTTTCCTGGCCGCCTTTTTGACCGGCTTCAGAGGCCTTTCTCGGATCATTGGCGAAATTGCCACCGCTTTCCTGCCCCCCTTTCTGGCCAGCATTGGAGGCTTTCTGCGGGTCGTTGGCAAAGTTACCTGGATTCTGGTTGCTCTGTGCCATATCAGAACTCCTTTCTCGTTTACCTGTAGAACTACAGAAGCGAATCATACTTCCATTTATCGGCTTATCAGCACGGCTGGCGTCTGCCAGCAAGATTAAATGTAGGAGTGGCAGGGTGTTGTATCAATCCATATTGGGTTTCATGGTGCAAAGAATGGTTGGCGTTTATAACAGAAGATTTCCGACGGTGGCAACCCACGATAATCGATGCAATGTTTCTTGCAAGGACGTTATATCGCGATGAAGGTTCACGGATGGGCTAGGGTATCTGCAGGCAGTCATGCGATAGGCGAGGGAGAGGCATGTCGTCGACATTCGTTATGCTAAGCGGTTGTCTTCTGGTGGCGCTGGTGGTCTACGACGCTGTGCGGACGACCCTTTCGGCATCCGGTTCGGGCCCCATCACCCGGTTGCTGGGGTGGCTTGCATGGCATTCCGCGCTGGGGTTACACAAGCGGCAGTCCTTTCATGGTCTGCTTCAAGCCGTGGGCCCCTGGGTCACCGTCGCCTTGATGATGATCTGGGTGGGGTTGGTGTGGCTTGGCTGGTGGCTGGTGTTCAATAGCCACGAAGCAGCGGTGTACCATCCTGACACTGGCACCTTTGCCAATCCCATGGAGCGGCTCTACTTCGTTGGCTACACCATCACCACGCTGGGCTATGGCGACTTCGTCGCCGGTACAGGCAAGTGGCAGGTGCTGGCAGTGCTGGCAGCCATTAACGGGTTCTTTCTCCTGACCCTGGCGGTGACCTATATTCTGGCCGTGATGTCAGCCGTGGTACAGAAGCGGCAACTGGCGATCTCCATTCACGCGCTTGGCGACACCCCGGCCATGATCGTGCGTCGATTCGAGGAGGGGGGGGATTTCGCTGAACTGGCAAGCCAGGTCGATGACCTGAAATCGACCATTGTCAGTGTGGGACAACAGCATCTGGCCTACCCAATATTGCATTATTACCATCAGGGAAATGTCGATAGGGCACTACCGGTGGCCTTGTTCCGCCTCTATCAAGCGCTCGCCATGGTCTGTCAGGCCAGCGAAACGCTGACCCCCTCGGTGCGCGTCAAGCTGCACGCGACGCTTTACGCCCTGGATAGCTTTCTCACGGTATTGAGCGACAACTTCATACAGCCGGCCCACAGCGTACCCGATATCGAGCTGGCCTGGCTGCCGCCGATGCAAGCCCTTGGAAAGCCGGCCGAAGAGGTTAGGCATTACCTGGAAGGACTCGAGTGCCAATGCATCTGGCTTGCCTATATCGAGAAAGATGGCTGGGCATGGGAAGCGTTATGGAAGTCATGAATTGATGCTGCGAAAGGTAACTGGCGTCGCTCGCTACGTTTGCATCGGGTTCTTTCCCAGGTCTTCACTGGTTCTTGCGTCCACCCTTTGCCGGCCAAATTGCAGTTCCGCCAGGTGGCGGTAGAGCGGGCTCTGCTCGATCAGTTCGGTGTGGCGTCCGGCGGCGACCAGTCGTCCCTCGTCGAACACCAGCAGGCGGTCGGCGGCGGTCACGGTGGCCAGGCGGTGGGCGATWACCAGGCTGGTGCGCCCGGCCATCAGCCGATCCAGCGCCTGCTGCACCAGCCGCTCGCTCTCGGCGTCCAGGGCGCTGGTGGCTTCGTCCAGCAGCAGTACACGGGGGTCTTTGAGCAAGGCCCGGGCAATGGCCAGGCGCTGGCGCTGGCCGCCGGAGAGCTGCACGCCCCCGGGGCCAAGATCGGTGTCGAAACCGCGGGGCAGGGCTTCGACGAAGCCCAGCGCATTGGCATCGCGCGCCGCGTCACGCAGTTCATCGAGGCCGGCATCGGGCTTGCTGTAGCGCAGGTTGTCGGCCACCGTTCCGGTGAACAGCACCGGCTCCTGGGCCACCAGGCCCATGGCGGCCCGGAGTGCTTTCGGGTCGAGCTCGCGCAGGTCGATGCCATCCAGTGTCAGGCGGCCCCGATCGGGGTCGTGAAAGCGCAACAGCAGGCCGAGCAGGGTACTCTTTCCTGCGCCGGAAGGGCCGACCAGGGCGATGCGCTCGCCGGGACGAATCCTCAGGTCGAGGGAGTCGAGCGCAGGCATCTCGCGCCCGGGGTAGGCAAAGCGCACGCCCTCCAGGCGGATCTCCCCGCGGAGCGGCGAGGGCAGTGGTGTCGGCCGGGCCGGCGGTCGAATACTCGGCTCGGCGTCGATCAGTTCGAGCAACCGCTCGGCRGCGCCGGCGGCCCGCTGCACGTCGCCGGCCACCTCYGCCAGGGTAGCCACCGCACCTGCGGCGAGAACCGCATAGAAAACGAAGGCGGAGAGTTCGCCGGCCGTCATGGTRCCGGCCAGCACYGCCTGGCCCCCCTGCCACAGCATCAGCCCCACCGCGGCGAAGACCGCCAACATGGCCGCACCGGTCAGCCAGGCGCGCTGTCTCGTGCGCACCACGGCGGTGGCGAAGGCCTGCTCGACGCGCTCGCCGTAGTCGCGTCGATCGATCGCTTCGTGGGTGAAGGCTTGCACGGTGCGTATCCCATCGAGGGCTTCACTGGCGTAGCGTCCCAGCTCGGCCACGCGATCCTGGCTGTGACGGGAAAGCCGACGGACGCGACGGCCGAACCACAGGATCGGCAGTACCGTGGCGGGTATGCCGATCAGCACCAGCGCGGAGAGCCAGGGCTGTGTTACCAGCATCAGTGCAACGGCGCCCAGCAGCATCACCAGGTTGCGCAGCGCCAGGGAGATCGAGGAGCCGAACAGGGTCTGCAGCACGCTGGTGTCGGCGGTCAGCCGCGAGGCGATCTCGGCGGCGCCGCGGTCGCGGTGGGTGGCGCTCTCGAAGTAGGCCGGCTGAAGCTCGAGCAGATGATCGAAGACCTGCGTCGGAGGTCGCCGGCCAGGCGCTCGCCGATCCAGCTCACCTGGTAGTAGCGCAGGGCCGAGGCCGCGGCCAGCACGCTCACCACCGCGAGCATGGCGGCCAGGGTCTGGTTGAGTTGCGTGCTGTCCCGGGCCAGGAAGCCCTGGTCGATCACCAGGCGGAGCCCCTGGCCCAGCAGCAGCACGCTGGCGGAAGCCACCAGCAGGGCCAGGGCGGCGATGGCCAGCCGGCCACGGTAGGGCGCCAGCAGCTTGAGCAGGCGAAGCAGGACCGGGGGTCGGGGCGTGAAGTCATGGGAGGGTCGTCGCGATTGGCAGGCATGCGTACACGATACCATGCCACCCGAACGCTGCGGTTGGCTGGGCGACAGGAGACCCTGTCACGCGTTCAGCCCAGCAGTCGGCTCCAGCTGCCGTATTCGCCGCGTATCGGCCCGCGGCGCAGGCTCAGGGCGATCACGGCCACCCCACAGGCCAGGCTGTTGATCGTGGACAGCATGCCGGCGCCGTGCAGGAACGGCGTGAAGAACAGCATTGCCGCCAGCGGGATCAGCAGCCAGCGAACCGGGCGTGCCGACTCGGCCATGGCGATGATGCCCACGGTGATGATCAGCGCGCCCACCAGGTGGTCCCAGTTGGCCAGGGTTCCCTCGGCGCCGAAGGTGATGCGGGTGAGCATCAGCCAGGCGCCGATCAGGATGCACAGCGCCAGGTTCCAGGGCAGGCTCACCCCGGTGCCGAGCGCCTCGCCGACGATGGCCTGCGGCTTGCGCTGGAAGTCTTCATCCGGCGACTCGTTGGGGCCTTCGTCGGTATCGCCGGTGAAGAAGATCTTGAGTACCGGGGCGCCGGCCTTGTGGCGCCGCTTGAGGAATTCGCCAGTGGCGACGAACTCGTTGAAGGCGTAGGCGATCTGCAGCAGCATCGCGCCGGCCTGGATCAGGCACAAGGTGCACCAGGTGCCGATCAGGATCGGCTGGATGATGATGAAGGTCACCGAGACCACGCCGAGGGGCACGATCAATACGCCGAAGGAGGCAACGATCCAGGGCATGGTGCGCCAGCGGTTGGCCGCCCCGATGAAACCGAGCAGGATCTCCAGCATGTAGACGATGCCACCCAGGCCGGCATCGGGTATCGGCCAGGCTTCGGAGGCCTCCGAGGTGATGATGTCCTCGGTGCCGTTGAGGCCCTCGCGGGTGCCGTCAAAGAAGGGGTCCCATACGGCGTCGATGTGGCCCAGCTGGTAGGCGGCCAGATAGCGCGAAATAAAGAAGCCGACGAAGGCCAGCACGATGATGGGCATGCGCTGGAACCAGCTGGAAGGGTTATTGTTCCAGCCGGGCGGCGTGGTGGGGCCGGTCATCGCCGCCGCGGGGGATATGCCCGGGCACGGTCGTACCAGGGCGGCGAAGCCGATGGCCAGGGTGCCCACCAGGGTGCCGTTGAGGTAGGCGGCGGCACTGTCGCTCCAGAACACCAGCGGGGCGAACAGGACCCAGAGGCCGATCGCCGCACAAACCCAGCGCGCCCAGATGAGCTTCAGCGAGAGGGAGAGGGCGCCGAAAAGCGCCAGCAACAGCCCCGAGGCCATGTCGCTGTAGGCCATGGCGCCACCGTAGCCCAGCGTCGCAGGGGAGACCACCAGCCAGGCGCCCAGGCCGATGTTGAAGAAGTGCGCCCACAGGAAGCGGTAGTGCTCTCGCCGGGTGTGATTCTGGTAATCCTCGAGAACCCGTTCGGGGTTCTCCCCTTTCTCCTCGGCCTCATCGATCCAGTCGGGGGGAGTGATGCCATTCGCCTCATACCAGCCGCGAGGGTCGGCGAGCAGGTTGTCGACCATGGCCTCCAGGGTGTCGAAGACCTCATGCCGGGGTTCCCACCCCAGCTGATCCCGGGCCCGGCGGATGTCCAGTTCGTAATGGTCGTCGGCCATGTCGATCATGAAGGGGCGGATGAAGGGCTTCTCGCCCTTGTCGAAGTCGTCGGGCACCAGTGGTTCGCTCTTCTCCTCCAGCAGCGCCCCGGTCTTGGCCAGCGGCTTGGGCATCACCACGGTCTTCCACCGCTTCTTGCCGTGGATCAGCTCGCCCAGGCGGTTCTGCAATGCCTCGTAGCTGACGGCGTGCTCCTCGCCGATGAGGATCTCGTTCTGCTCGGGCAGGTCGTGGCGGCGATCGATGGTGCGGCGGAACGCATCGATCATGTCTTCCTTGTGCACGCAGGCCTGGCCGGCATTGGTATTGCCGGAGTAGAAATGGCTCTTGAGGGTATGTTCGTAGATGCGCGCGACCTGGTGAGAAAGCGTGGGCACGCTGGTCTTCTCATCGTACATGCCGGCCAGCCGCAGCAGGGTGTAGGGCATAGTGGCATGCTTGCGGATCACCGCTTCCGTGCGTGCCTTGGACTGGGGGTAGGCCCAGGTGGGGGCGATCGGGGTATCCTCGCTGACTCGACGGCCCGGCACCTGGGGTTCATGAACCAGCATGGTGCTCGAATAGACGAAGCGCTCCACGTTCATGGCTTCCAGCGCCTCGAGCAGGTTCCTGGTGCCCTGCTCGTTGACCTTCTCGTAGAGCGGGGACGCCTCGCCGGTGAAATCGAAGTAGGCGGCGAGGTGAACGACCGCGGCGATATCCCTGCCGTGACGGTCGGCAATCCTGTCCATCGCCGCCTTGATGGAGTCGACGTCGGTCAGGTCGAACTCGTAGCTTTCGTCCGCTTCTTCCGCTTCGTTCCTGTCCAGGGCTATGATTCGGTAGGTCTCGTTGAGGCTCTGCGTCAGGGCCGTACCGACGCCTCCAGCGGCTCCTGTGATGACGACCAGCGGTTTATCCCGGGTTGCCACATCCTTGTCATGCATGATCGGCTCCCTTGTCATGACCTTCTCGCAAATCCGTTGTAGCGCCTTCGCAATGCTGCACATTCAAGCTAGTCGGCTTTTTGCCGGCACGGCAAACGGGACTTGTTGCCTTGTGCCATTCTCTGTAAGAGTTCCATGGGATAGCGCTGCAATATTTCTCAGTTTGCTTGCCGTACCGTCAGGACAGAAAAAGGAGTTTCTTGCCCATGAAGAGTGTCGTTGCCATTCGCCACCTGGCCTTCGAGGACCTGGGAGTCTTCGAACCGGTGCTGGAGGAGCTGGGTTACCGGATTCGCTACCTGGATCCAGGGATGCTGGGCCCCGATGCCCTGGAAGCACTGGATGTGGAGAGCCCCGAGCTGATGGTGGTGCTGGGAGCGCCGGTCGGTGCCAACGACGAGGCGCTCTACCCCTTCCTGGGCGCCGAACTCGACGCCATTCGTCACCGACTCGACTCAGGTCGACCGCTGCTCGGGATCTGCCTGGGGGCGCAGTTGATCGCCCGCGCCCTGGGCGGAAGGGTGTTTCCCATGCCGGAGAAGGAGATCGGCTTCGCTGATGTCAGCCTGACCCGTGATGGGCTGGAAGGTCCGCTGCGCCATATCGGCAATCCGGATACCGTATTGCACTGGCATGGCGACATGTTCGAGACGCCACCCGGTGCCGTGCGCCTGGCCTATAGCCACGACTGTGCCCACCAGGCCTTCTCCTTGGGCGATACCGTGCTGGGGCTGCAGTTCCATCTCGAGGCCGACGCGGGGCGAATCGAGCAGTGGCTGATCGGTCATGCCGTTGAACTGGCGGGGGCCGACGTTGATCCGGTAGAGATCCGCCAGCAGGCCCGGTTGCTGGGGCCGGATCTGGAGCGGCGCGGTCAGCAGGTCTTCAGGGAGTGGCTGATGGCAGCGGAAGCGGCCAACCAGCTTATCCCTGCCGCTCCTTGAGCTGCTCCCTCAGTCCGCTGGGGACTTTCTTGATGATGAGCCGGTCCTGAGTCTCGTCGTATTCGATGCTGGAGCCGAGCAGGTGCGAGTCGAAGCTGATCGAGACGCCGTTGGAGCGCCCGGTGAAGCGACGAAACTGGCTGAGGGTTCGCTTGTCGGGGGGAATCTCGGGGGAGAGTCCGTAGTCGGCATTGCGAATATGGTCGAAGAAGGCCTTCGGCTGCTGCTCATCGAGCAGTTCCGAGAGTGCTTCGAGGGTCATGGGTTCGCCGCTGCGTGCCTGCTCGTTGGCATAATCGAGGAGCACGTCCGTCTTCTCCCGGCTCTGCTCCTCGGCAAAGTCTTCCTGTTCCACAAAGTCGCTGAAGGCCTTCAGCAGGGTACGGGTCTCGCCGGTGGCGTCCACGCCCTCTGTGGCGCCGAGCAGTTCGGCAAAGCCCTCGGCCAGCTTCTTGCCCCCGCGGTCCCGGGTCCAGGAGAGATATTGCCGGGAAGGGGAGTCGCTGCGCCACTGGCTGAGGTTGATCCGCGCCGCCAGACTCATCTGGGCCAGGTTTAGCTGTGCTGACGCTATCACGCTGTGGGCGTTGTCGATGGCATAGCCCCCGCGATGATGGAGCAGCGCCAGGCTCAGGTAGCGGGTGTCACCCTGCTGATAATCGACGAACAGCAGGTGCCCCGAGACCGAAAGGTGCGCATCGAGCAGTTCGGCGATGCGCTCTGCCACGTCACGGGTGAAGGCGGCAAAGTCGCTTTGGCCGTCCAGGTATCCCGTCAGCTCCCGTGGGAATCGCAGCGCCTGCGCATCCTCCACGTCCTGTGCGCTCTTGAAGTGACCCCAGGCCTTGGGCTTGGCGTGGTAGGCATCGTTGAAGCCGGCCAGGAGGTCTTCCAGGGTATCCGATGCTGTCGCTTCGGCAGGCGCCGGCTGCAGGGTGGTCGGCTGCTCGCCGGATGCCTTGGCGATGCGGTGGATGATGCTATGCAGTATCGGCATGAAAGGTCCGGGAAAAAGGGCGGGAAAGCGATGATACCCGCCCCGGGGCTGAGTTCAACCCGACGGTGGGCTCGGCAGGGGGCTCAGGCTTCGACGGCGGCCCGGGATGAAGGGGCGTCGGCCACCACGACACGGTTGCGGCCCTGTGCCTTGCTTCATAGAGTGCCTCGTCGGCGCGGAGCATGGCCGGGTCCAGCGTCATGTCATCCTCAGCCACATGGCTGATGCCTACCGTGACCGATAGCATGGGCGTATCGCCCAGCATGGGCAGGGACAGTCCGGACACTTTCCGGCGTAGCCGCTCGGCGATGAGGGTGGCGGTGGTGGTGTCGGCTTGGGGTAGCGCGATGATGAACTCCTCGCCGCCGTAACGACCGATGATGTCCGTGTCACGCAGTACCGACGCGCAGCAGGAGGCGATGGTGGCCAGGACCAGATCGCCCACCGCATGGCCATGATGATCGTTGAGCTCCTTGAACAGGTCGATGTCGACCATGCAGATGGCAAGCGGCGTCCCCTCGCGCTTGGTACGGTTCAATTCCCGCTCGGCCAGCTCGAAGAAATGGCGGCGGTTGGCGATGCCGGTCAGGTGATCGGTACTGGCCATGACACGCAGCTGCTGTTCGAGCAGGCGGCGTTCATCGATCTCGGCTTGCAGCTGGCGATTGATGTTCCGTTCCTCGATCAACAGGGCGAATTGCCTGCGCTGGAGACGGTTGAGCCGAGTGAGTGTCACCCAGCCCAGCAGGTTGGCGAAGCCGAGCAGTAGCAGGCCGCTGGCGAGCATGGCAGGCGGTATATCGGGCCGGTAACCGAGCGCGATGGCAAAGCGAGGACGAGATAGGCATTCCAGGCAAGAATCCAGGGCAGCCGGCTGGGCATTAGCAGGTAGAGCGTCGTGCAGGCCACCACCATGGTGGCGATATGCAGGCCGCCTGTGCCAGGGTGAAGGGGTATGGTGAGCAGTAGACCACTGATGCCGACGAAGTAGGCCAGGTTCACCGGCAAGCTTTGATGGACCAAGGCCGGCTGCAGCTTGACCGCCAGCGCCAGCGACAAGCAGGAAAGGGCAACGAACGCACGAATGGCCAGCAGAGCGAGGAACTCGCCGTTGAAGCCGAGCAGGGCGAGGTCGGCCAGGCTGAAGATGAAGAAGATGCCCGAGATCGCACACAGGGCGAGCATAAGCTGCCGGGCGTCCTGCGCCAGCATGGTGCGGCGATATAAGGCTTCCAGCGTCGAATCCTGGAACTCGGCTCGCCAGTCGAGAAGGGGCGCCTCCCTGGATTCGGTGTTGCCAGCAGCCATCGGCTCATTCCTTGGAAAGGAGGCACGCTTCGGTCTCATCGCAGGGCCAGGGTCCTTCCGGTTATTGTTTTCGTCTGTTTTCCACGGCACCGGTTCCTGGAGGAGCCGTCTCGTTGTACCTCCAAAGCATGGACGCGAGTCAACCGCTTTACCAGTCACTCCTGTGCGCGTTCGATACACAAGATTACACGGTGGCAAGGCAGTACAGGCAACAACGCCAGTTACGGCTTCAATCGATAGCCGGTCTTGAATATCCAGTTCACCACCGCCAGCGAGATGCCAAGGAATGCCATGATCATGAACACGCTGGCCCAGATGCTGACATCGCCGGTACCGTAGAAACTCCAGCGAAAGCCGCTGACCAGATAGACCACCGGGTTGAGCAGCGTCACCGTCTGCCAGAAGGGAGGCAGCATGTCGATGGAGTAGAAGGTGCCACCGAGGAAGGTCAGCGGCGTAACCACCAGCAGCGGTACGAGCTGCAGCTTCTCGAAGCCGTCTGCCCAGATCCCGATGATGAAGCCGAGCAGGCTGAAGGTCAGCGCAGTGAGCACCAGGAACAGCAGCATGACCAGCGGATACTGGATGGTAAACGGCACGAACAGCCGTGCCGTGCCGAGCACGATCAGGCCCAGGATCAGCGACTTGGTGGCCGCCGCACCGACGAAGCCCAGGACGATCTCCAGGTAAGAGATGGGGGCCGAGAGAATCTCGTAGATCGAGCCCGAGAAGCGCGGGAAGAAGATGCCGAACGAAGCGGTGGAGACGCTCTGGGTCAGCAGCATCAGCATGATCAGCCCGGGCACGATGAAGGCGCCATAGCTGACGCCGTCCACTTCGCTGATGCGCGAGCCGATGGCCGCACCGAAGACCACGAAATAGAGGGAGGTGGATACCACCGGCGAGACGATGCTCTGGAGTACGGTACGCAGGCTTCGCGCCATCTCGGCCAGGTAGATGGTCTTGACGGACTGCAGGTTCATGTTCTCTCCCTGACCAGGCTGACGAAAATTTCCTCCAGCGAACTCTGCCGGGTGTGGAGATCCTTGACCCGGATACCGGTGGCTTCCAGGTCGGCGAGCAGGCCGGCGATGCCGGTGCCTTCCTCCTGTCGTGTCACGTCATAGGTGTAGACCAGTGCATGACCCTCCTCCGTCAATGCCAGGTCGTGGCCGGCCAGTGCCGCAGGCACGTCATCGAGCGGCTGATCCAGGTGCAGGGTCAGCTCCTTGCGGCCCAGCTGGCGCATCAGCGCCGCCTTCTCTTCTACCAGCACCAGCTCTCCACGCAGGATCACGCCGATACGGTCGGCCATCTCCTCCGCTTCCTCGATGTAGTGGGTGGTGAGGATGATGGTGACCCCCTGGTCGCGTAGCTGCCGAACCACCTCCCACATTTCGCGGCGCAGCTCCACGTCGACGCCGGCGGTGGGCTCGTCGAGAAACAGGACCTTGGGCTCATGGGCGAGTGCCTTGGCGATCAGCACCCGCCGCTTCATGCCACCGGAGAGTTCCAGCAGGCGGTTATTGCGCTTCTCCCAGAGGGTCAGTGCGCGCAGCACGGACTCGATATGCGCCGGGTCGCGTGGCTTGCCAAACAACCCGCGACTGAAGCTCACCGTATCCCATACAGTGGTGAAGGCCTCGTTGGTCAGCTCCTGCGGTACCAGGCCGATCATGGCCCGTGCCTTGCGGTAGTCGGCCACGTTGTCATGACCATCGACGCTGACGCTGCCGCTGCTGGCTCGCACCAGTCCGCAGATCACGCTGATCAAGGTGGTCTTGCCCGCGCCGTTGGGGCCGAGCAGGGCGAAGATCTCGCCGCGCTGGATCTCCAGGCTGACGTTCTTCAACGCCTGAAAACCGCCCTCGAAGACCTTGTCGAGCTGCGCCACCCGGATCATCGGTGAGCCGGTGGCGGTCGTCTGTCCCAGGCTTGCGGCCGTTTCCGCCCTGGCCTTGGGCAGCTGGTTGAATGATAGGGTCATATCCCTGTTTCCGTTAGAGAACGAATCAATGGGCACCATCGTAACGCGAGATGTCACCCGGCACAGGGCGTGGAACGAGAAAAGCCGCCGTGACGGGCACGTGCGGCTTCTTCCCGTCCCGATACGGGCTCAACTGCGGCTGGTGACTTCCAGCAGGTGGTAGCCGAACTGGGTCTTCACCGGGCCGTGAACCGTGTTCAGTTCGCCGGAGAAGACGACCTCGTCAAATTCGCGGACCATCTGGCCCGGACCGAAGCTGCCCAGATCGCCGCCCTGGGCACCGGAGGGGCAGGAGGAGTTCTCCTTTGCTACCTCGGCGAAATCGCGCCCGCCCTCGATCTCCGCCTTGAGGGCCTCACACTTCTCTTCGCTGCTTACCAGAATATGACGCGCGGTTGCCCTTGCCATGTTGTACTCTCCAAAGTTGGCATCTTGCCGATGAAAGGAGGGTCAATCCTAACATGGTGACACGCCCGCCGGCGCTACCGGTGGGCCGGTATTGCCAGTGTCTTCACTGACCGCCTCCAATCCGAAGCCGCAGTGCCTGGAGTCCATCAAGCTCGACCCGGAGCTCCTCCGAAAAGATCGGGTGGCCGATGATCCGGATATCCAGCGTAGCCTCGGCGCCGCGGTAGTTCACGGTGGCCGTGATCCTTGCATCCGAGCTGACAGGCGCCAGCGGGCCATAGTGAATACTCTGCACCTCCAGTGCGGTGAGGCCGCGGTCGTCGATCTGCTGTTCGATGACCTGCTTCATCGCCATGCCGTAGTAGAGGTAGAGCCCACCATAGGCCAGGCCCACGATCACGATAAGAGAGAACAGGCGCCCCATGGGGATCTCCTTGAAGGCTGACGGTATGCTGGCAGGGTTATACCATGGTGAGAGCCGCGGCTCCCACCCGTTCCGCGAAAGTGCGCGGGTCAGCGTTAAAGCTGGGGAGCATCGAAATCGATCGGTTCGTCGGTGTAGACGCAGACATTGGCCGCCTCGACATCGCCGTCAGGGGATTCAACCTGTGACTGGAAGAACTGCTGGATCTCGCTGCGCTGGCAGTGTGCCTCGAAGGCTTCACGGTTGGCCCAGATCTCATGGAAGACGATGGGGAAGCTCTCGCCCTGGGCAAAGGGGCTGTCGATCTGGCGGGTGACGGTATAGAGCAGGCAGGCATCTTCCGATGGGCATTGGGCTCGAGCGCCTGGAGCGCCTTGAACACAGCCTTCTCCTTGCCGGGCTTGGGTCGGAAACTGGCGGTGCAGAAAATCTTCTGTGACATGGAATGTCCCTGCGAAATCAGTGGAGCGCAGACGATAACACTCAGGCCTCATAGGCGGCCAGGTCGACCGTTGCGGCGTCGTCGCGCAGCGGAATCAGCGCCTGATAAGCGGCAGAGGCGTACCACCGGTTTATCGAGTCCAGGTCGGGAAAGGAGAGCACCACCAGGTTGCGATGCGGCGCCTGGCCCGCCAGCAGAGCCGCCTGCCTGCCACGCAGCAGGATCTCCCCGCCCCATGGCGTGAGGGTGGCGGGAACCTCGGCGACGTATTGCGCCCACTTTTCGGCATCCCTGATGGTGACGTTTCCCACGACATAGGCTCTGCTCATTTCTCACAACCCTCCGGTGGATGTCGCAAAGGTGGCTGGCAGGTCAACCTTATCACTCCAGCGCAGGGAGTGGTGCGACTGCTTGTCGGAAACCCTTGATGGACGTGGGCTCTGGCGTCATCTTGTAGGCAATCCCGCTATCAAGGAGCCCTTCATGTCCGCTTCCACCATTCTTGGCTGCCCCAGTTGCGGCGCCGTCAACCGCGTCAGCCAGGCGCGCCTGGGCGATGGCCCGACCTGCGGCAGTTGCAAGAGCCGGCTATTTACCGGCGAGCCGGTCGAGCTGACCCAGGAGAATTTTCGTGCCATGGTCGAGCGTAGCGAAATGCCGGTCGTGGTGGACTTCTGGGCGAGCTGGTGCGGCCCCTGCAAGGCGATGGCACCGATTTTCGCCGAGGCGGCGAGGGAGCTCGAGCCGCGGATGCGGTTTGCCAAGCTGGATACCGAAGCCCAGCAGGCGTTGGCCGGCCGTTTCGGCATTCGCAGTATTCCCACCCTGATTGTTTTCCGGGGTGGCCAGGAGGTGGCACGTCAGCCCGGTTTGCTGCAGGGGCCACAGCTGCGTCAATGGCTAGAGCCTCATCTGCTGGCATAGCCATCGTCTGGCGGGTTCATCTCCGGTAGAACGGATAAGAGCGTATTGCATAGTGAACCCTGATGGCCGCGATGGCCCAGGGGGCCTATTCGGGCAAGGGGGAGCGCATGAGACAATGGCCAGCGATAGCATTCGGTATGATCCTGGTCGCAGGGCTCTGGCCGATACCGGCCATGGCGGAGCGCCTGGAAGGCGAGCTCGATGGCAACGAGCGGGAGTGGTATATCCTGCGCCAGGACAATGAGAGCAGTGCCACCTTTACCGATGTCGGCGACGGTGAATTCCTGATCGACATCGTCGGCTTCGCCGACCCCGACGGCAGGCGAAGTCGGGATTCACTCTCTATCAGCATGGCACTCAAGGACGGGGAACTGCTCCATTACGACGTGCTCAACCTGATCGGTACCTCGGCGATGCCGCCCGTCTACACCTCGGAAGGGGCCGATGTGCGGATGACCCTGGGTACCTTCGCGGTGGAGGGTGGCGTCGCGCGGGTGGTTGGCAGGGTGGAGGGTGTCCTGGCCTTGCAGGAGGCCCTGGGTGACGCGCCGAGCCTGGAAGAGGGGATCGATATCGCCGTGGCGTTCGATATCACCGCTTCCCGTATTGAGTACTAGCCATTGTTTGAGCCTGGACAAGGGGAGTCGACGCTGCCGGATAACCATCGCCTCGCCCGCCTCACCGGGCTGCTCGCCCGCTGGCAGCCGCTGTGGCGTCCGCTGCCGTTTCAGTATCGTCACCTGCCCTGGCCCGACGATTTTGCAGCACTCGGCGATGCCCTGCTGGGGTTGAGTGAGCAAGACGTGGTTCGGTTGCAGGCCTCCCCCTTCCATGCCTCGCCGCTGGCCGAGTGGCTGCCGGTGGCGGCGCTGGAGGCGCTGGTTGACCTGCCGACACTGCCCGCGCCAGTGGTCTCTCTGCCCTCCGAATGGGGCCAGCATGTGGGTGGGCGCAAGTGGCGCCAGATCGAGGCCTTCGTCGAACAGGTACGCCCCGGGACCGGGGAATCGCTGGTGGAGTGGTGTGCCGGCAAGGGCCACCTGGCCCGCACACTGGCACGGCGGCATGCCGTCGACGTCACCGCTCTGGAGTGGCAGGCCGCCCTGTGTGACGAGGGTCGCCAGTTGGCGGAGCGGCAAGGTGTGCCGGTGGACATGCGTCAGCAGGACGTGATGGCCTTGGACCAGGGGCCGCCGCTGACCGCGCAGACCCACATCGCGGCCCTGCATGCCTGTGGTGATCTGCATGTGCGTCTGCTCGAACTTGCCGCAGAAACGGGCAGTTCGGTGACCCTGGCGCCCTGTTGTTACCAGCGCACCCGCGACACGGCCTATCGACCGCTCTCCCGTCGCGCCAGGGCGCTGAGCGAGACTCATCAGCTGGCGTTCTCCCGGGAAGACCTGGCAATGGCGGTCCAGGAGACCGTAACAGCGCCAGGCGGGGTTCAGCGAAGCCGGGAGCGCGCCAACGCCTGGCGGCTGGGCTTTGATGAATGGCAGCGTCAGGTGCGTGGAATCGATGCCTATTTGCCCGTGCCCAGCCTGGCCTATGGGCGCATGCCCGATGATTTTGCCGGGTTCTGCCACTGGGCGGCGGAACAGAAGGGCCTATCGGTCCCTTCTGGCGTTGACTGGGCCGGCTTCGAGGAAGCCGGTTGGCGACGCCAGTTCCGGGTGAAGCGCCTGGAGCTGGTGCGCCATCTGTTTCGGCGCCCGCTGGAGGTGTGGCTGGCCCTGGACCGCATGACACTGCTGACGGAGTCGGGTTTCGATGCCGAACTCGGCATCTTCTGTGATCGTGAGCTGACCCCGCGCAACCTGCTGCTGCGAGCCAGCAGATCAGGTGGGCAGGCGGTCAACCCTTCACTTCGAGGTGGAGCTCGATCATTCGTAGCAGCCGCTGGCGGTCGATCCAGCCGCTGGCGCGACCCCGTGCCATGACCGGCACCTGGTTAAGGCTGTGCTCGTTCATCAGCTGCAGGATGTCGTCGGCCTTGGCATCGGGGGCGACATGGTGAAGCTTGTCTGCCGGCGTCATGATCTCGCTCACCGGCGTTGAGCCCCATTGCTCCTGGGGTAGGCGTCGCGTGTCGCTCAGCGAGACCAGGCCCAGCACCTGATTGGGGCTTCCCACCAGGAAGGCGCGCCGGCCGGAGGTCAGCACCTGCTCTCGCAGCCACGCCTCGATGGGTCGGCCTGCAGCAACGAAGGTATATCGGTGTCGGCCAGGTCCTGGGCGCGGACACCCGCCAGGCGATCGCGGAGGACGTACATGCGACTCTGGGCGTGGTTCATGGTGAGCAGGAACCAGGCGATCAGCATGATCCACAGCCCGCCGACCAGATTGCCCATGACCAGCATATTCCATAGGGCCAGGCCAAACAGCCCATAGGCCAGGAAGCGGCCGCTGGCGATGGCTGTCTCGTTGCCCCGCTGAGTGCTTCCCGTGACCTTCCAGACCAGGGCGCGAAGTACCCGCCCTCCATCCAGGGGGAAGCCGGGAATCAGGTTGAAGATCGCCACGACCAGGTTGATCATCGACAGCCAGCCAAGCGCCACGGGGATCGGTTCGTACCAGCCCGCGGTCACGCCAGCCAGGACGCCGAACAGAAAGGCCAGCGCAAAGCTGACCGCAGGCCCGGCGACGGCAATCCAGAATTCGTCGTTGGCCTGCTCCGGGTCACGACTCATTTGCGCCATGCCGCCGAAGATGAACAGGGTAATGGCGGTAACCGGCACGCCGCGCCGGATCGCCACCAGGCTATGGCCCAGCTCATGGGCCAGGATGGAGGCGAAGAAGACCAGTACTGTGACGAAGGCGGTAACGGCGGCATCCGCGGTGGTCCAGTCCGGGTACTGCTGCTGAAGGCCGGTGGTCATGCTGACCATCACCAGCGCGAAGATGATCAGCCAGCTGACATGGATTTCAAGCCGAATGCCTCGGAAATGACCCAGCACCCATACGGATTTGAACATGTTGAAACTCCCTGACGGCGTTATGACGGCACTCTTGTTGTAGGACTCAGGCTTGTGGGGCCGTGTGGCCCCACGGGTGATGGACTCACGTTTCCCGTTCCCCACGTGTCGCCCGCAGCAGGACCCGGTCCATGCCCCGTGTGGACAGGATACGCTTGAGGGCGGCAAACAGGTGGGTCGGCACCGTAATGTGGTAACGGGCCTTGGGCCGCCGGCTCTCCAGGGCATGAACCAGCTTGCGAATCACCGCATCGGCTTCGAGCGTGAAGGGGGCCGATGGCCCTTCCCCGGCAAGGCGGGCCTCAAGGGCGCAGTAGGTGACGGCATGATGGCTCGTCGCGGCCGTTATGTTGTCGCGAAAGGCGCGATAGGCGTTCTCGCGGAAGCGGCTGGCGATGGGGCCGGGTTGCAGCAGGCTGACATGAATGCCGGTACCGTAAAGCTCCTGGCGCAGGGTGTCGGTCAAACCTTCCAGGGCAAACTTCGAGCAGACATAGGCGCCGCGGTAGGGCAGGGCGGAAAAGCCAAGAACCGAGCTGTTCTGCACGATGCGTCCGCTGCCCTGGTCACGCATCACCGGAATGATGCGCGTCGTCAGCTCGTGGGTGCCGAGCAGGTTGGTTTCCAGCTGCTCACGCAGCACGGCGCGGGAGAGATCCTCCACCGCACCCGGCTGGCCGTAGGCGCCATTGTTGAACAGCGCATCGAGACGGCCACCGGTTCGCCTCAGGATTTCGTCGACGGCGGCCCCAATCGAATCGCTGCAGGCCAGGTCCAGAAGCAGTGCTTCGAAGCCCTCTTCCTGGAGTCGAACGACCTGATGCTCCCGCCGTGCGGTCGCGAAGACTCTCCACCCCCTTTGCACCAGGGTCTGGGCGGCGGCGTGGCCGATACCGCTGGAGCAGCCGGTGATGAGGATACTCGGTGGTGCCGAGGCCATCGTCTCGTCCATGTCCGTTTTCCTTGCACGAGCCAGTGAGATTCGCCGATAGGGTATACCATGAGGGAGACCCTGTCGGGAGTCGATGGGAATCGGTCATCGAGCCGGCCCGAATGGTATAGCGATAGGCGGACAGGAGGTCGGCCATGAAGCGTAACCTACTCTTGCGCATGAGCATGCTACTTGGGTTGCTCCTGTTGCTTCTCCTGCTGTCGTCAGGAGGGGGTTACTGGATGATACTGCATATGCCGGGGTCGTCCTTTCGGGGCGAGCCACCAGCGCTGGATGAAGAGACGCAAGCGCTGCGCGACCGGCTGCATGGCCATGTCCTGCAGCTGGCTGGCGAGATTGGCGAGCGCCACTACTGGCGTCCCGATGCCCTGCATGCGTCGGCCGACTACATCGAGCACGTCTTCCAGGAGGCCGGCCATGAGCCCCTTCGCCACGCCGTGCCGGCCGGCAACCGGACGTTCCATAACGTCGAGGTGCGGATTCCGGGGGGACGTCAGGCGTCCGAGGTGCTGGTCGTCGGTGCCCACTACGACACAGTGCGGGGCAGCCCGGGTGCCGATGATAACGCCTCCGGCGTGGCGGTCCTGCTCGAACTGGCGCGTCTTCTTCAGGATGTGCCGCTTGATCGATCCTTGCACCTGGTTGCCTTCGCCAACGAAGAGATGCCCTTCTTCGGTACCGATGCCATGGGCAGCCTGCGCTATGCCCGCCAGGCGCGCGAGGAGGGCATGGACATTACCGGCATGATAGCGCTGGAGATGTTGGGTTATTACACCGATACCCCCGGCAGCCAGTACCATCCGCCATTGCTCGGGCACTTCTATCCGGCGCGGGGCGACTTCGTGGCCTTTATCGGCAACCTCGACTCCCGATCACTGGTGCGCAAGGCCATCGGGGCGTTCCGGAAGAGTGCCCATGTGCCCTCGGAAGGGCTGGCTGCCCCGGAGCTGATCCGCGATATACGCCGCTCGGATCACTGGGCATTCTGGGAAATGGGCTACCCGGCGATGATGGTCACCGATACCGCCAACTTTCGTAACCCTCACTACCACGGCCCGACGGACACCCCCGATCGGCTCGACTACGAGACCATGGCCAGGGTCACCGAAGGCCTGGCCAGGGCGCTGGAGGTGATGGCCCGACGCTGAGGCAGCGGGAGCCCATACTCCCCCCCGGACGATAGGCGCTATCGTGGCCCGGGGGGAGTCAAAACAGCGTGGTTGGAAGCGCGGCCGCGCCAGGGAATCGCAGGCGCAGACTTCTTGCAGTGTTTTCCTAGTGGTGGCGACTGAACTGGCCATGGGGGCTATCGCCCATCAGGCGATCGAACTCCCTGCCGCTCATGTGCAGCAGCGTCTCGTGATCGCCGGCTTCGAAATAGATATCCGACTGATAGCGCAGCATGTCATCGACATAGACCTGGAGCCCGTAGGCCTGGCCGACAGGCGTCGTCGCGCCAGGGTCGCAGTCGCTGAAGCGGCGCACTATCTCCTCTTCCGAGGCGAGTTCGACGTTTTCGTTGAACAATTTCGACAGGCTCTCCAGGTCGGCGTCACAGGTGCTCGGCAGCACGGCGACCCGGTAGCCGGAGTCGCAATGGAGCATGACGGCCTTGGCGAGCTGGTCGCCGGTTATATGCGCCTTCTCGGCGATGCGACTGGTACTGACTTCACGGGGATGCTTGAGCTCCTCGTAGTCGATATCGCAGGCTCTAAGGTACTCCCGCAGGGTCATCGGTATGGACATGGTGGTCTCCTTCGGCCTTCAGGGCCGCGATCGGAAAAATGATATGCCTCCCTTCGTTGTTGGATTCTCCACATACAAAGCGTAGTTCCTAAATCCCGCTCGCCACACTCCGTTTGGCAGCTCCGTCTCTCCGAGCCCTGTTTGCCCATTTCTGCCTGCCGGCTTCTGGTATGTTGTCGGGTAAGAGCCGCCGGACAGCGGCTGACAGCCAGGACGCTGACGCATCAGGAGCCGCCGTGACGTTCGATAATCCTTCGCTAGACCCCGAATGCCTGCCGGCGCTGGAGCATGCACCGTTGACGCCGGTATCCCGTCGGCTGGCCCCCTGCCAAGCCTTGCTTCGCCTTTTTCACTGGGCCTTCATCACGCTGGTGGCCTGGCTCTTCCCGGTTCAGCATGAGCTGCTGGCGCAGTATCAGCCGTGGCTTGCCGCCACCGTGGCGGGGCTGGGGATGGTGGCGATCGTGCTGGGATGGCTGGAGGCGCGGCGTCGGAGCTATGGCCTGCGTGAGCACGACCTGATCTATCGACGCGGCCTGCTGGTGCGGCGTACCCAGGTACTGCCGCTGGTTCGCTTGCAGCATGTCGAGACCCTGAGCAATCCCGTGGAGCGCGCCTTCGGCCTGGTCCGGCTGGCCTGCTTCACGGCCGGTGGCAGAGGTGCCGACCTGCTGCTCGAGGGACTCACGGCCGAGCGTGCCGAAGCGGTCAAGCAGCATCTGCTGAACCGCCTGGCGGTGACGCCGGGCCCGTCTTCACCCGGTGGCCAGACATCATGAGCCCTGCGCAGGATGCCCCGTCCGCCAGGCCGGCGCTATCAGGCTGGCAGCGACTTTCCCCCTGGGCCGTGGGACTCTTGTTGATCAGCGCCGGGACGTCGCTGGTGCGCCAGCACATGCCGCTGTTGCTGGGCGCCGGGGCGGGCCTGGCCATGGTCGAGCGGGTCGGGTTGCGCGAGCTTGCCCTTGGGTGCGTGCTGCTGCTGCTGGTGGCTGGACTGGTGAGCCTGCTCTACTACCGGCGCTTCCGGTTTCGGCTCGATGGCGATGTGTTGATCGTCCAGAAAGGGCTGTTCGAGCACCGGGAGTTCAAGGTGGCGGCCCGTCATGTGCAGCATATCGCCCTGCACCAGCCGGCCTACATGCGCCCCTTCGGACTTGTCCTCTGGGAGGTCGAGACGCTGGCCGGCGAAGCATCGAGCATTCAACTGCCGGGCATACGCCGGCAGTTTGCCGAAGCCCTCGGCCATGGTCTGAGGGGCGCGGAGAGCCCCGTCGAGGAGCGGGGGGCTGCGGTCAGCAACAGTGTCCAAGTGGTGCCGGAGAAGGCGTCGTGCATTTCGTACTGACCCCGGGTGCCTGGTACTCCATGGTCTGACCAGCCGCTCGATCTATGTCATTGCGGCGATGCTTTCGCCGCTGATCCGGCCGCTGGAGCGCTGGATCCACGACCGCCTTCCACAGCTGGATCTGCAGGCATGGCTGCCCGACTCGCCGCTGCTGGCGATAGGGCTGGGGCTGCTGGGCGTGGTGGCCGTGCTGGCGCTGCTCGCCGTACTGGCCGCCTGGTGGCGCTTTCACGGCTACGTGCTGCGCGATGATGGCGAGCGACAGGTGCAGGTCAGCGGCCTGTTCGCTCGGCAGGAGCAGGCCCTCTCCCTGTCGCGGCTGCAAGTGGTTGAGTGGGTTCAGACCGGGCTTGGACGCCTGCTCGGTCGAGGCTACCTGGTCTGTCACCAGTTCGGTGCCATGGGTGGCGGCGGGGCGGCAGAGTCGCGACGCTTCCTGGTACCTGGCCTGACGGCAGAGCAGGGCAGGGAACTGACCGCTGTCCTGTGGCCGGGCTTGAGCATGGCCCAGCCGCTGGCACGGGTCGACGTCATCTATCGCCGCGTGGTGTTGCTGCGCCTGCTTGTGGCCTCGGCCCTACTGCTGCTGGTTGTACTTGGCCTGGTCGGCCCCGGCGGACTCGCCCCGGGGGCCTGGGCTGCGGCCGCCGCAACGCTGCTGGTCATTTCAGCCGGGGTGGCTCAGTTGCGCTGGATGGCCATGGGCTGGGCACTGGAGGGAGCGCACATGCGCATTCGACAGGGACTCTGGGGGCAGCGTACCAGCCTTTTCCCGCTGCACAACCTGATTTCGGTGGGCATTCAGCAGAGCTGGCTGCAGCGGCGGCGCGGCGTGGCCACGCTGCAGCTCGACCTGGCCAATGGCCGACTTAGCCTGCCGTATCTGCCGGAGCGGGTGGCATGGAGGCTGGCCAATCGACTGTTGGCCAGCGTGGAGGTTGGTCAGGCCGCCTGATGCTGCGCATCGCCGAAACGGTCGTGCAGCCAGGCATTGATGGCATTGGACTCGTAGAGCCACTGGTCCTGACCCTCTTCCGAGGTGATGCGCAGGCAAGGCACCTTGATGCGACCGCCGCCGGCTTCCAGTGCCTGGCGGTGTTCCGGGTCGTTGCGAGCATCGCGCAGCTCGATCTTCAAGCCTAGCCGGGCGATCTCCTTGCGTACCTTGATGCAGAAGGGGCAGCTCTGGAACTGGTAGAGCGACAGCTGGGCACAGGCGGCATCGACTTCGGCCTGCTTGTCTGGCGAGCGCACCATCGCGGTCGGAGTGCTCAGTTTCTCGGAGGCCAGCAGGATCGGCGAAAGCACCAGGCGCACGCCGCGGAAGAAGTAGCGAATCAGGAATCTCATGGGGTGTTGGGTGGTCTCGGTCGTGAATGTACGTGTGGTGGGTGCCCATGATGCCGGTCTAAGCGTCCGGATGCCATGGTCAGCCGATTTCGATGTCGAGCTGATCGATGAGCTTGTCGCGCCGGGAGAGGGCCTCGGCGGCTCTATCGCCACCCACCGTGGCGCAGGCATTGACCAGGCACTCCGCGGCGCCGAGAAAGGTGACCATGCTGTTTGAGATGAAGCTCGACTCATGGGGCGCCAGGATGACAATGTCCGAGTAGCGAACGAGGGGGGAGCTCGAATAGTCGGTCACGACGATGGTGCGAATTCCATTTTCGTGTGCCGCTCGGCATACGTCGATAACATGACGCGTATAGGGCTTGCAGCTCGCGGCGATCAGCACATCGCCCGCCGCCATGGAGGCGAGCCCCTCCGCCACTCCCAGGCTATCGTCGCTGAGCAGGCCCACATCCGAGCGGATCATGCCCAGCCCGTAGGCGAGAAAGCTGGAGAAAGCATGAAACTGACGCATGCCATGAAGGCGCACCCGTCGAGCTCCCATCACCGCAGTGGCGAAGGCATCCAGGTCTTCGTTGGTCAGTCCTTCCATGAAGCGTTCGATATTGAGCTGATGCTCCCCGCACAGCTGGCGGGCCTGGGCCTGCAGGTCCTGCTTGTTGGCCGCGAGTGCAGCGGTGGCGTGTTGACGATAGAAGGAGCGGGCGGGTGTCAGCCCGGAGCTCAACAGCAGGCTCTGCAACTCGCCGAAGCGTTCATACCCCAGCGCCCTGGCCAGCCGGGAGATGGTCGATGGATTGACGTCCAGGCGCCGGGCCAGGGAGGAGATCGACAGTAGCGACTGGTCGCCGCGCAGTTCTATCAGCTGCGACAGCACTTCACGGGCACGGGGGCCCAGGTGGAGGTCGGCGTCGCCGCGCGAAATCGCGATGGACAGGGCCTGGAGTTCCTCGAGCGTGCGAGGTGCCCGGTCGTTATGCGAAGAGTGAGCTGTCGGTGCCATGGAGTGGTCTGCGTCCCCCCGGGGTATGAACTTCCCATTGAATGGCGTCATTAAGCAGGCGGAAGACGCCCGTCGCAAGGGTGTTCTCGCGATCCGGATCGTCCGGTTCGCGCCGATAGATCGGCAGGCCGCCTCCGCCCGTGTCGGAAAGGATGGTGAGCGGGTCTCGTTCACCGGCGGCAAGCAATTCACTCCCCCGGACCTGGCGGTCATGGGAGGAGCGCGTGACGATCTGGCGAGTCTGGCGACAGTCGTGATGCAGGGCGTGGTTGGCATGGATCATGGGCGTTTCCACGTGGCGATGCGACGCCTGGCCGGCGCCAACCTCGATCGAATGCAGCCTCGGATCGCCACGCTGGGCCAGGGTGAAGTGAAAGCCGCCGCTGGCTGGCGCCTGGCGCAGGAGTTCATGGATCTTGCCCAGCGAGTTCAGGGAGAGCATGGCTCGTCCCAGCACCATGCGTGGCACCTCTGGCTCGACACGCTTGAGGCGCAGGTTGTTTACCGTCTGGACGATGCCGGCCGCCGTCAGCGCGAAGGTATGCCCTGGAATGGAACCGGGATAGCAGAAGGCCAGGAAGCCGGGCGCCCCATCGGGTTTCACGCTGGCCAGGAAGCTGGCGCCATCGAAGAACGGCAGGCCATCCTCATTGTGGGCGATACAGGGTTCGTCGCCGGGCAGCATCACGGTGGTACAGCCGTCGGGACTGTTGGCCAGCAGGTCGCCGCGACAGTTCCAGGCGAATACCGATTGGAAGGGCAGCTCCAGGCCGTGGGCGAGCCCGCGTATCTCCTCCACCACGGCGGGGTGGTGGCGACGGCTATGGTCGAGCATGCGCGCCACCCGGGGGTGGTGTCGTTCACCGGTGACGTCGTGCCAGATGTCGCTTTTCACCAGATGCTCGTGCACTGCAAGGCGCCCGTGCCGGCCCAGGGCCTGACCGGTCTCGTAAGGCCCGCCGCTGATCGCTACCAGCGGCAGGCCGCCGGCACCCATGGCCATGGGAGAGGCGTCAATGGACATGGCGCAGGAAGTCCTTCAGTCGTGGGTTGCTGTCGCCGGACAGGATCTCGTGCGGGTTGCCATCCACCGCGATCTTGCCGTTCTCCATGAAGATCAGCCGGGAGCCGACATGCCTGGCAAAGGACATCTCATGGGTCACCACCACCATGGTCATGCCTTCTTCGGCCAGGTCACGCATGACATTCAGCACCTCCTGCTTCAACTCGGGGTCGAGCGCCGAGGTTGGCTCATCGAACAGCATCACCTTGGGCTTCACGGCGAGTGCCCGGGCGATGGCGACCCGCTGCTGTTGGCCGCCCGAGAGTTCGTTGGGAAAGTGGTCGGCACGATCCTTGAGCCCGACCTTGTCGAGCAGCGCCAAGGCCTGGGCCCTGGCCTCGCGAGTGGACTGCCCGCGGACATGCTTGGGACCGAAGGCGACATTGTCCAGCGCCGTCAACTGAGGAAAGAGGTTGAACTGCTGAAATACCATGCCGGCTTCCTGGCGAATCTCGCGCAGTTTCGCATAGCCAGCCAGTACGCTGATCTCATCGACCAGCAGGTCGCCGCCGGTGATCATTTCCAGGCCGTTGATGCAGCGCAACAGGGTCGATTTACCCGACCCCGAGGGCCCGATCAATACGACCACTTCCCCCTGGTCGATATTGAGGTCGACCTCGTCGAGCACTTTGAGCGCACCGAAATGCTTGGAGACGTTCTTGAATTCGATGATGCTCATAGGATCTTCATCCTTCTCTCGATGAAGCGCAGGATCAGGGTAAGGGAACCCGTCATGATCAGGTACATCACGGCGATGGCACTCCATATCTCCACGGCACGGAAATTGGCTGCCATGATTTCCTGACCGGTCCGGGTCAGCTCACTGACACCGATGACGATGAACAGCGACGTGTCCTTGAGACTGATGATGAACTGGTTGCCCAGCGGGGGAATCAGCCGGCGAAACGCCAGCGGACCGACGATATGCACCAGCACCTTCCATCGCGGCAGGCCCAACGCCAGTCCCGCCTCGGCAAGCCCGCGGCTGATCGATTGCAGCGAGCCGCGGACGATCTCGGCAATATAGGCACCGGCATTGACGATGATGGCGATCATTGCCGCCGTCAGGGGGTCGATGCGAATACTGGCCAGCACCGGCAGGGCGAAGTAGAGGAACATCACCTGGACCACGATGGGGGTTCCGCGAATCACCTCGATGTAGACCATCGCCGTGTAGTTGAGCAGCCAGTTGCCGTAGGTTCGCATGAGGCCGGCGATTGCGCCGACCACCATGCCACCGGACAGCCCGACCAGGGTGATGAAGAGCGTCATCTTGGCACCGTTCAGCAGCTGCGGCATGAAGGTGGCGATGACGGACCAGTCTGTGTTCATCGGATACCTCGGATCTCGTCAGGGGCGTCGTTGAAGGGGTGTGGCGAACGGCTTCACTCACCCGGACGGGAACCGAACCACTTTTCAAAGATTTCGTCGTAGCGGCCATCTTCACGCATGGCGGCAAGCGATGCGTTCACGTCCTCGACCAGCTCGCTGCCCTTGGGGAAGCCGATGCCATACTCATGAGCCATCATCTGTTCGCCGACCGCCTTGACCTGGCCATCGCCGGCGGTCGCGATGTAATAGAGCACGTTGGGTGTATCGTGCATGGCGGCGTCGACACGGCCCGAGCGGAGCTCCAGGTAGGCGTTGTCGATATTGGGCAGCAGGCGCAGCTCGGTCTCGTTGAAGTGCTCCTGGGCATAGTCGGCGGCGGAGGTGCCCATGCGCAGGGCGATCCGCTTGCCGGCCAGGTCCTCGGTGCTTTCGATCTCACTGTCGACCGGGACCATCAGGGTGAAACCGCTGTCGTAGTAGCCGTCGGAAAAATCGATGACCTCGGCGCGGTCCTCTCGGATGGTGATCCCGGCCAGGGCGACGTCGACCTGGTTGGTCTGCAGAGCAGGGATGATCCCCGAGAAGTCCATGGGACGCAGTTCATAGTCCCAGCCGTTGTCCTCGGCGATGGCGGCCCACATGTCGATGTCGAAGCCGACGTATTCCCCATCCTGCATGAACTCGAAGGGTACGAAGGCGGTATCGGTGGCAACGATCAACTTGTCGGCTGTGGCGGCGGAAGCGACGGCCAGTGACAGGCCCAGGGCGGACCAGGCAAGCAGCTGTTTCATGATTCTTTTCCTCTTGTCGTTGTTGTACGTGTCGTTGTTGTACGGCGCAGGCATGCGGGAGGCGGCATGTCTGCAAATATATTTGTTCAAATAATCTTCAATAGCAAGATATTTGCGTAAAGAAATGTAAGCATCTCCGCCAGTCGATGGGATCAGTGGAGAATGCAGCTCTCCTGAAACAGCCTGGGCTGATTTACGTTGAAGCCGCCGCGGGCAACTTCTGCCATGGCTGTCCATACTGGTGCCATGAGCCGCGCTTGTACGCCTGCACTGGCGGATACCGACCTGTGCAGAAAGGCGTTTGACGAAGAAGAACAAGACATTGCAATCAGAACCATTGCAGAGAGGTAGTGCCATGATTGACGCTTTGTTTACAGCCACTGGACCGAGACGACAGGTGACGATCAGCAGCTTGCTGGCGGCTGGTCTGCTGGTTTTCTTCCTATCCGGCGTGGCCATCGCTCAACAGGACGATGAAGCGGCCGAAGCGACGGCCGATATGGCCGTTGAAGAGAACGTCGACACCGAAGCCACGGACGAAGCGACGATGGAAGGCGAGGCGACCAATGCTCAGGTCGAGGAGTTGTCGGCTCAGTTGGAAGAGCGCGAGGCCCAGCTGCGTCAGGCCCAGCGTGAGCTGACGGCATTGCGCGCGCGCCTGCCGCAGGAGGAGGGCGGCAATCTCGATCTTGATTCCGCGGTCAATTCGGCACGTCTCACGGCCGAGGCCATCCGCGCGGCGCGCAGCGAACTGCTCGCCGCCGGTGGCAGCGACGCCGCGCTGGAAGAGAACATCGACCAGCTCATCGAAGAACTGGCGCGAGACCAGGCCCTGGTCGCGCGTGGTCGCGGTGATACGCTATACGAGGTACGGCGGGGAGAGACCCTGGCCGGCATCGCGGGGCGCTATTATGGCAACAGCAATCGCTGGGAGGCGATCCATGAAGCCAATGCCCATGTACTGCGCAATCCGGATCTGGTCTGGCCGGGTCTGACGCTGGTGCTGCCCCGCTGAGATAACCGGCTGCCATCAGTGAACGACTCGGCTGTCGGCAATGCCGGCAGCGAGGGAGAGCGAGAGAGAACGACATGTATTGTCTGCGAAAACCAACCGTGGCGAAATGGCGTGCCGGCCTGGTTGCTGGTGCCTGCCTGCTGTTGCTGGTGGCCTGTGGGGCCGATGATGGCAAGACGGAGGTGACGCTCTCCGTGCTGGCGGCAAACCCGGCTGCCCATGATGGTGGCATGGTTGCCACCGAGGGCGTCGTGCGTCATTTTGATGAGCCTTGCACTACTGGATCGAGGATCAGGATCTCAACCGGGTGGAAATCTTCCCTCATGAGGAGATCGCGCCACATCTTGGTGAGCGCGTGCGTGTCGTCGGCCATTTCGAATACTCGTCGGCGGAAGGGCGTCGGCTGATGCTGGAGCATGTCGAGTCGTTGAGCGCGCAGGAGTGAGCGCAGGAAAGGATTTCGTGACATGCGAGGGAAGGCAGTGAGGCCAGATCTCGCGGGGCGGCCGGTGCTGCCGCCATCACCTGGGCGTATCGAGGCGATCGACCTGGCGCGTGGCTTTGCCATCGCACTGATGATCGTCAGCCATGCCGTCAGCGGCTTGCTGGGCATCCGGCAGGTGCCCGACTGGGGCCTGGTGCCGATTCATCTGCTGACGAAATTCTCCTCATCGCTGTTCATCATCGTCTTCGGCATCGCACTTGCCGTTGCCTTCCTGCCGAAGAGCGATACCCCCGAGTGGCCGCGGCGGCGCCTGAAGCTGATGCTTCGCGGCCTTCAAGTGCTGTTCTGGTACAAGGTGCTGACCGTCGTCGAGATGATGCCGCTCTACGCCCCCGAGGACATACTCGATACCCTGCTGTACCAGCGTTTTCCCATTTGGGTCGAGATTCTGGGTTTCTATGCCATCGCTCTGCTGTGGATTCCCTGGGTACTGCCGCTGTGGCGCAGGATGCCGCTCTGGTCCCGACTGGGCAGTCCATTGCTGGTCGCCCTGTTGGCGGGATGGCTTGAGCGTCACTTCGGCTTCTGGGGCCTCGAGCCGCTCAAGGCAATACTGGTGGAAGATGCCGACCATTACACCTGGGGCCAGCTCTCTCGGCTACCGCTGGTGATGGTGGGGCTGCTGATCGGTGAGGCGGTGCTGCGCTGCTACTGGCAGCAGGCAGCGCGTCACCGGCTGGTGCTTGGGCTGGCGGTTTTCGGGGTGGTACTGTTGCTGGGGTTCGTGGCGGTGTCGCTGCCCGGGCTCGGCGAGGCGCTGGTGATGGTGGCCTGGAACGTCGGCAAGCACCCTCCGGAGCTGCCCTTCATGCTGTTCAGCGTAGGTGGCGCACTGGTCATTCTGGCACTCTGCCTGCTCGGGGGAGGTGTGGCGGCAGCCTGGCTGAAGCCGATCACGGTGATCGGCTCAGACGCGCTGATGGCTTTCATCTTCCATATCGTGGTGATCTTCCTGATCTTTCGCTTCCTGCTGGGGTACTGGCAGGTATTCAGCTATCCCCAGGTGCTGGGCTTTGGCCTGGTACTGGTACTGGCCACGGCGGGCTGGATCAGCCTGCTGCGCTGGTTCCGACAGTACGCCTGACGGGGTCGCCCGTTGCCTACAGCCGGTGTTCGCTATGCTCCGTTGGATTTCCCCACCCTCTCTGTTTCTTCCGGCGCTTGTCCTGGCCCTGCTGTTGACGCCGCTGTCCAGCGAGGCCGACTGGCGCCAGCGGGTCGAGACCCGTATGACCAGCCCCCCGGTCTGGATGGAGCGACTCGATGCAAGGCTGGCGCTGCTCGAGGCCGGTTTCGGCGGCGAACTAGGCGTGTATGTGTGGATGCTGGGGAATGAAGGGCCGGAGGCTCGCTATGGCTGGCGTGACCGGGAAACCTGGTACCTGGCATCACTGATCAAGGTGCCGGTGGCCATCGAGTTGATGGCTCGGGTCGAGGCGGGCAGTGCCTCGCTGGACGATCGCCTGGTGCTGCGCCAAAGCGACTACGTCGACGGTGCGGGTCCCACCAACTGGGCCTCACCCGGCAGCGAACTCTCCTTGCGTGAGCTGCTCGAGCCGATGCTGACGGTCAGCGACAACACGGCCAGCGACATGCTGATCGATTTCCTCGGCCTCGTCAGTGTCAATCGGCAGGCTCAGTCTTTGGTGCATGACCCGGATGGACTGGGGCCGATTACGACCCTGGTCGACGTTCGCCGTCATGTCTACAGCCAGCTCCATCCCGATGCCTTCGGGCTGACGGGGCTCGACTTCATTGAGCTGCGCGAGCTGGAAAGCGATGAGCAGCGCCTGCGATGGTTCGCCAGGCGGCTGGGGATCGAGCGTGATTCGCTGCAACTTCCGTCATTGGAAGAGGCCTTCCGGGCCTACTATGCGACCGGCCTCAATGGCGGCCGGCTCGATGCCTTCGCCGAGCTGCTCGTTGCGCTGGGCGAGGGCAGGGCACTGGGGACCGAAGCCACGGCGGAGCTGTTGGCGATCCTGTCACGTACCAGCAGCGGGGAAAGGCGGCTCAAGGCGGGACTGGGGCGAGACATACGGTTTGCCCACAAGACCGGCACCCAGCACCGGCGCGCCTGCGATGCCGGTATCGCCAGTCATGGTGAGGGCAGTGCACCCCAGCGCGCGGTTGTTGTGGCCTGTACCCGCGGTGTGCTCGACGTGGCACGCTCCGAGCAGATGCTGGCAGCCGTGGGGCGCGCCATCTACGAATCCGGTCTCTTTTCCGATGTGCCCTGACGCTGGCAGGGCGTCATTTCCGCGGTTTATGCAACGAAAGTCTAGGCCCAGTCGTCGCGATAAGCGTTGACAGTTTCCCCATCCATCACTAGCCTCAGATATATCGAATGTTACCGGTAACACTGGCTGCCTTTCCCATTCGGTCGCTACTTGTCGGTGGCTTCCGTTGGCAGAGCCAGCACTGAACCAGCGGGCTTCGATGTTTCCTGTTCAATAATGACAATATGTGGAGAATTCGCCATGACACGCTTCTGGCGCAGCACGCTAACCCTGGCCGGCGCGGCCACGCTCACTCTCGGCATGGCGCATGCCCAGTCACCGGAGCTGTCCGACCCGCCCACCATCGACGGCGCCGTACTCGACGATCACGGCAGCCACACCATCCGCATGGGCATCGGCCTGGCCGAGACCTCGCCGCAGTATCTCTCCAGTCGCTATTTCGCCGATATCCTTGCCGAGCGAACCGACGGCCGCATCACCGTCAATATCTTCCCCAACAGCCAGCTGGGCGACGACGTGCAGATGATGGAGATGCTCCAGACCGGCACCCTGGACATGAGCTATCCCTCCTCATCGCCGGCCACCACCTATGTCTCGGAACTGGCGGTCTTCGATCTGCCGTTCCTGCTGCCGACCCGTGAAGCCGCCATCGCGGTGATGAACAGCGACGTGGCCCAGGAGATGCTCGATGCCTTTGAGGGCACCGGCATCAAGGCACTGACCTTCTCCGAGAACGGCTATCGCCAGCTCTCCAACAGCGCCCGGCCGGTCGAGTCGCCGGAAGACGTCGCCGGCCTCGACGTGCGCGGCTTGACCATTCGCACCATGGAAAACCCGGTGCACCTCGCCATCTGGGAGACGCTCGGTGCCAACCCCACGCCGATGGCCTTCGGCGAGCTGTTCTCGGCCATGGAGCAGGGCGTGGTCGACGGCCAGGAGAACCCCTGGAGCACCATCCTGACCTCCAACTTCCATGAGGTGCAGGACTACGGCTCCGAGACACGCCACGTCTACACACCCTTCATCATGATGATGTCCGAGCGTACCTGGGACCGCCTCGACCCGGCCTATCAGGAGCTGGTGCAGGAAGCGGCACGCCAGTCGGCGGAGTACGAGATCCAGCTGGCGGCTGAATACGACGACTGGTCGCGTGACCAGCTCGAGGCGCGCGGCATGCACATCACCCGCCTCGATGACGAGCAGATCGCCGCCTTCCAGGAAGCGGTGCAGCCCGTCTACGACGAGTGGGCGCCGCGCATCGGTGAGGACCTGATCGCCAGCATTCGGGAAATCGCCAACGCGGCCGGCAACGACTGATTCCTTCCCTGGACTGATTGGCAGGGCCGGGGCCTGTGCGCCCTTGCCCTGCCAGCGGAGCTTTGCATGATCTCATCCACCCCTCCGCCCGATCCCTCCGAATATCTCGACGACCCCAATCGCAAGCCGCTGGAGATCAACATCGAGGCGCGCAAGGGGCCGGCGCTGTTCCGCTGGCTGACGGTGCTCATGGAGCACCTGATCGCCACCATCCTGGTGGCGCTGATCGTGTCGGTGTCGGCCAACGTCATCGGCCGGGCGCTGTTCAATCGCTCGCTGCCCTGGGCCGACGAGCTGGCCCGCATGCTGTTCATCTGGCTGATCTTCATCGGCGCCGCGGCGGCCTTCGCCCGCTACGAGCACATCGCCGTGGACTTTCTGGTGCGCCGCCTCAAGCCGCGCGCCGCCCATGTGCTCTACCTGATCCAGCACCTGATCATCACCGTCCTGATGGGCGTACTGATCTGGGGCGGCTATGTCGTGATATCCCGCTCCACCGGCCGTACTGCACTGCTCGGGGTACCCTGGAACCTGATCAATGTCTCGCTGGTACTCTGTGCCGCCTTTATCGGTGCCGTGGCCATCTGGCGCGCCTGGCAAAGCATCACCCTGATTCGTACCGGCCGGGAGGCGTAACGCATGCTGTGGATCTTTCTCGGAATTCTGTTTGCCTCCATTGCCCTGGGCCTGCCGATCGCCTTCGGCCTCGGCGTGGCGGCGGTGGTCCTGGCGGTTCTCTCCGACATTCCCCTGTCGATCCTGATCGAGCAGTCGGTGCGTGGGGTCAACAACTTCCCGTTGCTGGCGATCCCGTTCTTCATCCTGGTGGGGGAAGTGATGAGCACCGGCGGCATCGCCCGGCGGCTGATGGAGCTGGCCGGCGCGCTGGTGGGTTTCGTGCGCGGCGGCCTGGGCCAGGTGGCCATCACCGGCTCGATGTTCTTCGGCGGCATCAGCGGCTCGGCGGTGGCCGACACCGCCGCCACCGGCTCGATGATGATCCCGTCGATGAAGCAGCAGGGCTATTCCGCTCCCCATGCCACTGCCATCAATACGGTATCGTCGGTGATCGGCATCATCATCCCGCCGTCGATTCCGCTGATCCTGTTCGGCATCGTCACCGAGACCTCGATCAGCCGGCTGTTCATCGCCGGCATCGTGCCGGGCATGCTGATCGCCTTCGGGCTGATGGTCACCACCTTCATCATGGCCAGCTTCGGTGGCGCCGGGCAGACCCGCAAGTTCCGCCTCGACCTGCTGTGGCAGGCCTTCAAGGCCGCCTGGCTGGCCCTGGTGCTGCCGGTGATCGTGATCGGCGGCATCATCGGCGGAGTGTTCACCGCCACCGAAGCCGCGGTCGCCGCACTGCTCTACTCGCTGTTCATCTCTCTGGTCTTCTACCGCGAGATCCGCCTGCGCGACCTGTGGGGCATGCTGATCCGCACCGCCCGCCTGACCGGCATGGTGCTGCTGTTGCTGGCCTTCGCCACGGTGATCGCCTGGTTCCTGACCATCAACATGGTGCCCCAGACCCTGGTGCGCCAGGTGCAGGCGATCACCCAGGAGCCGTTCCTGCTGCTGCTGATCGTGGCCGCACTGCTGCTGCTGGTGGGCTTCGTCATGGACCTGACCCCGGCCATGGTGATCATGGCGCCGATGCTGACGCCGATCGTCACCACGGTGGGTGTCGACGCCGCCTACTTCGGGGTGCTGATGGCCTTCATCCTCGGCATCGGGCTGCTGACGCCACCGGTGGGCACCTGCCTCTATGTGGGTTGCGGGGTGGGCAAGGTCTCGATGGAGTCGCTGGTCAAGGCGATGCTGCCGTACTACGCGGCGCTGCTGGTGGTGCTGGTGATCCTGATCGCCTTCCCCGGCATCGTCACCTGGCTGCCGGACCTCACCGCCGTGCGCGGCAATTAATTCATCTGCCGCGACACGACAAGGAGTAGACAATGCGACTGATTCAATATATTGACCAGGGCCGGCTGCGGGTGGCCATGGTGGAAACCTCCGATGCGGTGCGCCCCATCAACGTAGAGGGTGGCACCTATGCCCTGGCGCGTATCGCCATGGAGTCAGGCCAATCGCTCGGCAGCGTCATCGAAGCGAGGCTCGACGACACCCTGATCGACTATCAGCCACTGATCGACGAGCAGCAGCTACTCCCGCCGCTGACCCATCCCGACGCAGCCCACTGCCTGGTCACCGGCACCGGCCTCACTCACCTGGGCAGCGCCGATACGCGCTCGGCGATGCATGCCAAGACCCAGGTGAGCGAAGAGGAACTGACCGACTCCATGCGCATGTTCAAACTGGGCGTGGAGGGCGGCAAGCCTGAAGCGGGCGCCATCGGTGCCCAGCCGGAGTGGTTCTACAAGGGCGACGGCGACTGCATGGTCGCCCCGGAAGCGGGATCCCGGTACCCGCCTTTGCCGAGGATGCCGGCGAGGAGCCGGAACTCGCCGGGCTCTATGTAATCGGCGACGATGGCCAGCCCCGGCGAGTCGGCTACGCCATCGGCAATGAGTTCTCCGACCACGTCACCGAACGCTTCAACTATCTGTGGTTGGCTCATTCCAAGCTGCGTGCCTGCAGCGTCGGACCGGAGCTGTTGATCGGCGAGCTGCCCGGCCACCTGGAAGGCACCAGTCGCATCGTGCGCGGTGGCAAGACCCTATGGGAGAAACCCTTTCTCACCGGTGAAACCAACATGGCCCATAGCCTGGCCAACCTCGAGTATCACCACTTCAAATATCCAGGCTTCCGACGCCCCGGCGACGTCCACGTGCACTTCTTCGGCACCGCCACCCTGAGCTTTGCCGATGCCATTCAGACCCAGGAGGGCGACCGTTTCGAGATCAGTCTCACCGAGTTCGGACGCCCCCTGCGCAATCCACTACGCTTCAAGACGGACAGCTCCGCCATCGAAGTGAAACCGCTCTGACAGCAAGCAAGGAGTTCATCATGTCCCTGGAAGGCAAGATGCTGATCGGCCGCGAGGCCATCAACGGCAGTTCCCAGCCCATTCACGCGGTCAACCCCGCCACCGGCGAGCGCCTCGAGCCCGTCTACGGCGGCGGCGGCAAGGGCGAGG
>NZ_AZQX01000410.1:0-5734 GCF_000568385.1 Halomonas sp. BC04 | reverse complement strand
CGTCGTTCGGGAAACGGGATAGGATTGGTTCATGAAATACAAGGATCTACGGGATTTTATCGCCGCGCTGGAGGCCCAGGGCGAGCTGGTGCGAGTCTCGGCCGAGGTCGATCCCTACCTGGAAATCACCGAGATCTGCGATCGCACCCTGCGCGCCGGCGGCCCGGCGCTGCTGTTCGAGAACGTCAAGGGTCACACCATGCCTTTGTTGGGCAACCTGTTCGGTACCCCGCATCGGGTCGCCCTGGGCATGGGGCAGGATAGCGTCGAGGCGCTGCGGGAGGTGGGCAAGCTGCTTGCCTTCCTCAAGGAACCCGACCCGCCCAAGGGCATGCGCGACGCCTGGGATAAACTGCCGATCTTCAAGCAGGTCATGAGCATGGGCCCGAAGACGGTGCGCTCGGCCCCGGTCCAGGCGCTCATCTATGAGGACGACGACGTCGATCTGGGCCGCTTGCCGATCCAGCACTGCTGGCCTGGCGATGTCGCCCCCCTGGTGACCTGGCCGCTGGTGGTCACCCGCGGGCCACACAAGAAGCGCCAGAACCTTGGCATCTACCGCCAGCAGAAGCTTTCCCGGAACCGGCTGATCATGCGCTGGCTATCCCACCGGGGTGGTGCGCTCGATTTCCAGGAGTTCCAGCAGACGAACCCGGGCGAGCCCTTCCCGGTGGCGGTGGCGCTGGGCGCCGATCCGGCCACCATCCTTGGCGCGGTGACGCCGGTGCCGGATTCGCTCTCCGAATACGCCTTCGCCGGTCTGTTGCGCGGTTCTCGCACCGAGCTGGTCAAGTGCGGGCATGCGGATCTTCAGGTGCCGGCATCGGCGGAGATCATCCTGGAGGGCTTCATCTACCCGGACGATACCGCGCCGGAAGGCCCCTACGGCGATCACACCGGCTACTACAACGAGGTGGACGAGTTCCCGGTCTTCACGGTCACCCGCATGACCATGCGCAAAGACGCCATCTACCACTCAACCTACACCGGTCGGCCACCGGACGAGCCGGCTATTCTCGGCGTGGCACTCAACGAAGTGTTCGTGCCGATCCTGCGCAAGCAGTTTCCCGAGATCACCGACTTCTATCTTCCCCCGGAGGGCTGTTCCTATCGCATGGCGGTGGTGACCATGAAGAAGCAGTACCCGGGCCACGCCAAGCGAGTCATGATGGGAGTGTGGAGTTTCCTGCGCCAGTTCATGTACACCAAGTTCGTGGTGGTGCTCGATGACGACGTCAGCGCCCGCGACTGGAAGGACGTGATCTGGGCCATCACCACGCGGATGGACCCGGCCCGGGACACCGTGTTGGTGGAGAACACTCCCATCGACTACCTCGACTTCGCCTCCCCGGTGGCGGGTCTGGGCTCCAAGATGGGGCTGGACGCCACTGCCAAGTGGCCCGGCGAAACCGATAGAGAGTGGGGCACGCCCATCGTCATGGACGAGGCCGTCAAGGTCCGCGTCAGCGAGCGCTGGAACGAATTGGGTATCGCACTACCCACCAACCCTGATGACAAGAGGCATTCATGACGGCAAGGACCCTGACCTGTCAGGTGACAGCAGTGGAGGATCTCACTCCCGACGTTTTCCGCGTCCGGCTGGAGGGGCGGCCCGAGGCGATGGCCCACGCCCCTGGCCAGTATCTTGAGCTGGCACTGGACGAGGAGACCTGGGTGCCGTTCTCCATTGCCAATGCCCATGGCGGTGATGGCACCCTGGAACTGCATATCCAGCACTGGCCCGAGCGTGAGAACTCGGACCGCCTGCGCGACCTGGTCGTGGTTGCCCACCACTTGACGCTGCGCATGCCGGGGGGCGACTGCGTGCTGGACAGCACCAGCCAGCGGCCGCTGCTGCTGGTTGCCGCCGGTACCGGCTTCGCTCAGATGAAGGCCATCGTCGAGGCCTCGCTGCACGAATCCCCGCAGCGGCCCATTGACCTGTGGTGGGCGGCGCGTGAACGGCGTGATCTCTACCTCGAGAGCCTGCCGCGGGCGTGGGCCGAGAGCCACGACAATGTCCGCTTCCATGTGGTCACCGAGGTGGCGCCGGAGACGCCGGTGGACGGAGTGCGGGTCATCGGCCATCTGGGGCGCATCGACCAGGCGCTGGCCGAGGCGCTCGACGACATTTCCGACCATGACGTCTACCTTTCCGGATCGCCGGGCATGGTCTACGCCTGCGTCGACGTGCTGGCCTCGCTGGGGCTCAGCGCCTCCCGGGTCTTCTCGGATGTCTTCGCCTATGCGCCGCGTCAGCCCCTGGTACCCACGGCCGGCGTGCTCAAGCGGCAGGGCGGCCGGTGAGCGCCTCGCCGATCCTGATCACTGGCGGCGCCCAGCGCCTGGGGCGCCACTGCGCCGAACGGCTGGCCGAGGACGGGCATCCCGTGATCATCAGCTATCGTCGTGAGCGCGAAGCGCTGGCGGCGCTGCGTGAACGCGGCATCGTGACACTCCAGGCGGACTTCTCCACCGAGGAGGGTATTCTCGACTTCATCGCTCGCCTCAAGGTCGAGACCTCGTCGCTGAGGGCTATCGTGCACAATGCCAGCGACTGGGCGCCGGACTCGGCCGACGACCAGGCCGGCGCGACCTTCGAGCGGCTGTTTCGCATCCATATGCAGGCCCCCTACCTGATCAACCTGCACTGCCATGAGCTGCTGGAGGCCTGCGGGGAGCCCCAGCGCGATATCGTGCATATCACTGACTACGTGGTACAGAAAGGCTCGAGGAAGCACGCCGCCTATACTGCGACCAAGGCGGGGCTGGAGAACCTGACGCTCTCGTTCGCGGCCATGTATGCCCCCTCGATCCAGGTGAATGCCATTGCCCCGGCGCTGATCATGCTCAATGAGGGTGACGATGCCGCCTACGTTGAAAAGGCGAGAGCCAAGTCGGCGATGGGCATGGTACCGGGGCCGGGGGTGTTCTATCAGAGCCTGCGTTACCTGCTCGACAATCGCTATGTCACCGGGATTACCCTGCCCCTCGATGGCGGCCGCCATCTTCGCTAGACTGACATCATCGAAGGTATCCATCCAGGAGCCTCCCGAAGTGTCCATCAGGCAGATGGCAGCAAGGCGGGTAGCATAAGGGACAAGGAGCGACAGGATGACGGCACAAGATTCGACCTACCATGACGAGAGCGGCCTGCTGTGGCTGATACCGCTGGCGCTGGTTCTGGCGCTGAACTGCCTGCCGCTGATCATTGGCATCGCTCGGGTCTTCAGTCATTGAAGGAACCGGACTTGCCAAGGTTGCCGCGATGCGGCACGATGAAAGCAGAATTCAGGGAGATGACCATGACACCGAGCCTTGCTCAATCCAGCCGCTTCTTCAACCGCGTCTCCGGCGCTGTGAAGTCGTGCGGGTTGGGTTTGGGTGGTCAGTTGGGTGGTCAGTATTGGTACTGGTTTAGCGCCGGTGTGCCGGCGGCCGGGTCCTAGGACACCGCCGCGAAGGCACACCCTAACCGGGTTGCCTCCCACCAGAAACCCCCGGTCGGCAACCCGCCCGGGGGTTTTGCGTTTTGCAGCCCCGAACACTATCGTTTGCAACGCAGCAATGACAGGAGACGCACCATGACCGCACGCATCAGCGCCTTTGCCACCTACGCCCGGAACCGCCAGGACTATTATGGCTGGGGCTATGGCTGGCGATTTAGCGCTACGCGGTCGGCTCAGTGCGCCACCTCCGACCGTGAGATTGCCGGTGGCAAGAATACGTCACGATGTTTGCCGATCTCACGGAGTTGATGACCATGAATGCCCACTCTTCCCTTGCCGAGCGCCTGCCCGACAACCCTGCCGAGCTTGATCTCGTCGCCGATACCAGCCGGACCGAGATGACGCTGCCGACCCCAGGTGAACTGCGTCACCGTCTCCCGCTGGACCCGCAACTGGCTGAGCGGATTCAGGCCCAGCGCCAGGCCGTCCATGACATCCTGCAGGGCCATGATGACCGGCTACTGGTCGTGGTTGGCCCCTGCTCGATTCACGATCCCGTGTCGGCGCTGGAGTACGCGCAACGCCTGGCCGAGTTGGCGCCCAGGGTATCGGATCGCCTGCTGCCGGTGATGCGCGTCTACGTGGAGAAGCCGCGCACCACGGTGGGCTGGAAGGGGCTTGCCTATGATCCCGACCTTGACGGCACCGGCGACATGGCCCGCGGCCTTCAGCTGTCGCGCCAGCTGATGTGTGATATCGCCTCGCTCGGCCTGCCGGTTTCCACCGAGCTGCTGCAACCGATGCTCGCCCCCTACCTGGATGACCTGCTGGCCTGGGTCGCCATCGGCGCACGCACCACCGAATCCCAGCTGCATCGTGAGCTTGCCAGTGGCCTGGAGGCGGCGGTGGGCTTCAAGAATGCCACCAGCGGGGACGTCAAGGTCGCCCTGGACGCCATGCGGGCGGCGGCGCACCCCCACCAGCACTTCGCCCTTGCCGCCGACGGTCGCCCTGTGGTGCGCGAGACCGCCGGGAACCCCCACACGCATGTGGTACTGCGCGGCGGCAATGGAGGCCCCAACCACGACGCGGATTCGGTGCGTGCCTGTCGCCAGGCGCTGGAAGCCGCCGGGCTGACGCCGCGCCTGATGGTCGACTGCAGCCACGCCAATGCATGCAAGGACCATCGCCGCCAGGGCGAGGTGCTGCACGACGTGCTGGCGCAGCGCCTGGCCGGCGAGACCTCACTGATGGGCTGATGCTGGAGAGTCACCTGGAGGAAGGGCGGCAGGCTCTCGAGCCCGCGACCCTGCGTTACGGCGTGTCGGTGACCGATGCCTGCCTGGGCTGGGAAGCCACCGAATCGCTGCTGCTGGAGGCCGCGGAGCAGCTGCGCTCGGCTTGAACCGGCAGACTGTCCATGCCGGCCTGGTCTCTTTGCCTGTACCCGTGGCGGTGAATGACGGGATAATCCGGACCTTTCCCGCCGCGAGCCAAGCAGAGGAGGCACCGATGCCGTTTCGTTTCGAGCACCATGACCCGGAGTCCTACCGTCGCAAGGCGCGCCTGATCAGCGTGGCCATGGCCGCTCAGTTGATCGTCTTCGGCCTGGTGTTTTCCCAGCTGCTGACTGCCACCTTCGGCTCCAGCCTGTGGCTCAATGCGCTGGGGGTGTTGCTGGGCTTGATCGTCACCAGCCTGACCTTCGCCGTACTGCGCGAGCGCCCCTGGATGACCGAGATGCGTTACGTATGGCAGCTCAAGCATCACCTCTCCCGTGTGAGCGGCTACCTCTCCACCCTGCGTCGCGAGGCGGAGCAGGGCAATGACGTTGCCCTCAACCTGATGAGCTTCTACCACCAGGGCATGGCTCAACTGGCCGAGCTAAACGGCCGCACCATGGACGATGACGGCGAACTCATCGCCGAGCGGCAGAAGATCAAGCGCCTGCGCGAAGAGCGGGGCATGGCCGAGCGGGTGGATGGGTTCGATCCGAACGATCTGGCCGCCTTCAAGCGAAGTTAGGAGCCTGTCGGACTTAACGCTTCGGTCAAATCCGACAGGCTCCTGGCCGCTTTACTGAGCGAGCAGCCGGGCCGCGCGCTTGGCGAAGTAGGTGAGGATGCCGTCGGCGCCGGCGCGCTTGAAGCATGTCAGCGATTCGAGGATCACCTCGTCGGCCGACAGCCAGCCGTTGTCGAAGGCGGCCATGTGCATGGCGTATTCGCCACTCACCTGATAGGCGTAGGTGGGTACCTTGAGCTCGTCCTTGATGCGCCGCACCA
>NZ_AZQX01000409.1:0-5168 GCF_000568385.1 Halomonas sp. BC04 | reverse complement strand
GCCCATGAGGCAGCCATCAGTTGGCAGAGCGCTCCCCACGCAACCGATGCAAACACATACTCGCGAAATCACTGCGTTACGTTGAATGGTGGTCAAAAAGTTAATGTTTCCGCGTCGGTCGAATTCAAGGGCGATTCAAGCTGCGCAGACCCGGAACAGATGCTGATCAGCTCGGTGTCCAGCTGCCATATGCTGTTCTTTCTGGCCATCGCCGATTTTCAGGGTTATCAGGTCGAATCCTATGAAGATAACCCTGTCGGCTATCTGGAGAGCAATGACAAGAAAGGAATGGAGATAACGCGTATTGAGCTGTCGCCGCGCATCACCTTCGGAGGCGAAAAAGTCCCGGATCATAAGGCGATATCCAGAATTCACGCCAACGCCCATAAAAACTGCTTTATCCGAAACTCGATCACCGCCGAGGTGACGATCAATCATCTTTAGCCAGCCATCTCTGGCGGGAGTCATTTATGAACCAAAGTCACTCTTCGGAAAATGTTCTTCTCAGAGAGGATATGGACGGTGCGGTCTACCTCACGTTGAATCGACCGGATAAATTCAACACCCTTTCTGAAGCGATGCTGACGGCGTTGCAGCGGGAGTTGGAAGCAATCGCTGCCGACCCTGCAGTCCGCTGTGTGGTAATCGGTGGCAACGGCCGGGGATTTTGCGCCGGCCACGACCTGAAGGAAATGCGGGCGAATCCCGACCATGCCTATTATCAGACGCTGTTCCGCAATTGCAGCAAGCTGATGCAGAGCGTCGTTTCACTGCCGGTGCCCGTGATCGCAAAAGTCCACGGCATGGCCACGGCGGCAGGGTGCCAACTTGTGGCCAGTTGCGACCTGGCCATCGCCGCTCAGTCGGCCAGCTTTGCGGTGTCGGGCATCAATGTGGGGCTATTCTGTTCGACTCCTGCCGTAGCACTGTCCCGAAACATTCCTTCCAAGCGGGCGTTCGACATGCTGGTGTCCGGCGAATTCATCGATGCGGATACTGCATTGGAGTGGGGGCTGTTGAGTGGCGTCACCGCTGATTACGACCTGGATGCTGCCGTGGCCAATAAGGTGGAACAGATTCTGAGAAAGAGTCCGGCGGCAGTGCGATTCGGGAAATCCATGTTCCAGCCCCAGCGCCAGATGTCATTGGCCGACGCCTACGACTTTGCCGGCAATGTGATGGCTGAAAACATGATGAGTCCTGACGCAAGCGAAGGGATCGATGCCTTTCTTGCCAAGCGTAAACCCACCTGGGAGCAGCCAGGCCGCTAGCGGCACTGTGCGCATCAGATACCAGGTAAGCCGCGGATTATATGGCCGAATCTCCGGCGATCAGTGTGGTGACTCTGAACAGCTAATGGGACGGTGCCATCATCGTGCCAGTTGAATGGCCGGGTTTTTACCCGTCAAGAAAATAACAGGAATAAGACCATGAGTGATATATGCCATGTCAATGAGGCGCTCGACAAAAACGACGCAAACTATGTTCCGCTGTCACCCCTGAGCTTTATCAAACGGGCTGCCACTGTTTACGCCGACAGAACGGCGATGATCTACAACGATAGGCGTTACAGCTGGCAACAGACCTATTCCCGTTGTTGCAGGCTGGCGTCCCTGTTGAAGCATGTTGGTATCACCAGGGGGGATACGGTGGCCGTCATGCTGCCGAATGTCCCGGCCATGTACGAAGCCCACTTCGGCGTGCCCATGGTGGGTGCGGTGTTGAATGCGATCAACATCCGCCTTGATCCCGAGGCAGTGGCCTTTATTCTCGACCATAGCCGCTCGCGCCTGCTGTTGGTTGATCCCGAGTACATTGACGTGGTCGAAAAGGCCCTGGCCCGGCTGGAAGGGCCGGCGCCGAAGGTGATCAACGTGTCTGACCCGAGCCAGGGTGTAGAGCGCTTCATCGGCGAACTGGAGTACGAGGCGCTGCTGGCCGAGCAGCCGGAGTTGGACGACTGGCAATTACCTACCGACGAGTGGGATGCGATTGCGCTGGGTTACACGTCGGGTACCACCGGCAACCCCAAGGGGGTCGTCACCCACCATCGCGGCGCCTACCTGAACGCGACCAGCAACGTCCTGGCCTGGACCCTGCCTCCCTCAGTGGTCTACCTGTGGACCCTGCCGATGTTTCATTGCAACGGCTGGTGCTTCCCATGGACATTGGCGGCAATCGGCGGTACCAGCGTCTGCCTGCGGCGCGTGGACCCCGAGCAAATCCTCAAGCTGATCAGGCAGCACAAGGTCAGCCATTACTGCGGTGCACCCATCGTCCACGCCATGATCGCCGACGCTCTTGATGCTGAGCAGGCGTCGATCGAGCACAAGGTCTCGGGCTGATCGCCGGCGCGGCGCCGCCTGCGTCCGTGTTCCAGCGGATGGAGACGCTGGGTTTCGAACTCACTCACGTCTACGGGCTGACGGAAACCTACGGCCCCGCTTCGATCTGCGTCAAACAGGATGGGTGGGATCAGCTCTCCCTGGATGAGCGGGTCCGGCTCAATGGACGCCAGGGCGTGACCTATCCACTGCAAGACAGCATCGCGGTGCTCGACTCGGTGACGATGGAACCCGTCCCCGCCGATGGCCAGACGATCGGTGAGATCATGTTCCGAGGCAATATCGTCATGAAGGGCTACCTGCGAAACGAAGCCGCTACCAGGGAAGCCTTTACTGGCGGTTGGTTTCACTCCGGTGACCTGGCTGTGATGGATCCGGATGGCTACATAAAGATTCGCGACCGGCTGAAGGATGTGATTATCTCGGGCGGGGAAAACATCTCCTCGCTGGAAGTTGAGGAGATCATTCTGCGTCACGCCGACGTCCAATACGCGGCGGTGGTGGCGATGGCGGATGCCAAGTGGGGCGAAGTCCCCGCCGCCTTCGTCCAGCTGCGTCCCGGCAGCGAGCTGAGCGAAGGGGAGTTGATCAGCTTCTGTAAGGAGAATATCAGCCGCTTCAAGGTTCCCAAGAAGGTCGTCTTTGGCCCGCTGCCAACTTCCTCGACGGGGAAAATCCAGAAGTTCCAACTGCGCAAGCAGCTCGAGACCGGCCCGGTAGCTTGAGCTGGTCAAGAGCCGGTGTGAATACACAAGGTAGGGAAGCGCCAACCAACAACAAACAACGAGCCCGCACATGACCGTCCAGACCGTGACCCCCAAGCGCCGTTTTCGTGGCAAGCCACGCGGCCGTTCACTCGACACCGATGAGCTTGCGGCCCTGCGCCAGCTCATCGGCGATGAGCGAGACCGCCCCGAGCTGCGCCGGCGCGACCTGTTGATCGAGCATTGTCATGCGATTCAGGATAGCCGCGGGCATCTACCCCTGGCGACGCTTCGCGCCTTGGCCACCTACATGAACCTGCCCATGGCCGCGATCTACGAGACAGCGACCTTCTATGCCCACTTCGATGTGATCCACGACGACCAGGCGCCGCCACCGGCGGTGACCGTGCGCGTCTGCGATTCGCTCTCCTGCCAGCTGGCCGGCGCCTCGAGCCTCAAGGCGTCGCTGGAGGCGGGACTCGATCCGGCCCAGGTGCGGGTGCTGCGGGCGCCCTGCATGGGGCGCTGCGAAACCGCGCCGGTGGTGGAGGTGGGCCATCGCCATCTGGGGCATGCCACTGCCGAAAGCGTGACGGCGGCCCTGGAGGCGGGCGAGCTGCATCCCGACCCCATCGACTGGCCCGGCCTGGCCGACTACCGGGCCGTTGGTGGCTATACGCTACTGGCAGGCTGTCGTGAAGGACGCGTCACGGTGGAAACCCTGATGCAGGAGATGGAGGCGGCGGGGCTGCGCGGCCTGGGCGGCGCCGGCTTCCCCACCTTCAAGAAGTGGCACTTCGTGCGGCAGGAGCCGGGGCCTCGCTACTGCGCCATCAATGCCGACGAGGGCGAGCCGGGCACCTTCAAGGATCGCTACTATCTGGAGCGCTCGCCGCACGGCTTCCTCGAGGGGGCGCTGGTCAGCGCCTGGGCGGTGGAGGCATGCGCACTCTATATCTACCTGCGCGACGAGTACCCCGGCCTGCACCGGGTGCTGCGCGAGGCGATCGCCGAGCTGGAGGCGGCCGGCCTGGTACCGCCGGGCTATATCGTGTTGCGTCGTGGCGCCGGGGCCTATATCTGCGGCGAGGAGTCGGCGATGATCGAGTCGCTGGAGGGCAAGCCCGGCAAGCCGCGCCATCGTCCGCCCTTCGTCGCCCAGAAGGGGCTCTTCGATCGGCCGACCCTGGTCAACAACGTGGAAACGGTCTACTGGATTCCGCTGATTCACAAGGGTGGCGCCGAGTGGTTCGCCAACCAGGGGCGGCACGGGCGCAAGGGCCTGCGCAGCTTCTCGCTCTCCGGTCGGGTCCGCTATCCCGGCGTGCACCTGGCGCCGGCGGGCATCACCCTGCGCGAGCTGGTCGATGAGTACGGTGGCGGCATGGCCGAAGGGCACCGGCTGGCGGGTTACCTGCCCGGTGGCGCCTCCGGCGGCATACTCCCGGCCAGCAAGGCGAACATTCCGCTGGACTTCGACACCCTGCAGGAGCACGACTGCTTCATCGGCTCCGCTGCCGTCATCGTGCTCTCCGACCGGGATGACCTGAGGGCGGTGGCCACCAACCTGTTGGCTTTCTTCGCCGACGAATCCTGCGGCCAGTGCACGCCGTGCCGGGTCGGCAGCGAGAAGATGCTGGCTCTGCTGGAGCGGGAAGCGTGGGATGCCGCGGCGCTCATGCGCCTGTCGCAGGTGATGATGGACGCCTCGATCTGCGGCCTGGGGCAGGCGGCACCCAACCCGGTGCTCGGGCTGCTCAAGGATTTTCGCAACGAATTGGCCGATCAGAACGTGATCGTCAGGGGATGACACCATGAATCCGGAAACCTTTACCCTGACCCTGGATGGGCTTGACGTCAGCGCCACGCCGGGGGAAACCCTGTGGCAGGTCGCCAAGCGCGCCGGCGAGACCATTCCCCATCTCTGCTTCAAGGATGCGCCGGGCTATCGCAGCGACGGCAACTGCCGTGCCTGCATGGTCGAGATCGAGGGCGAGCGCGTGCTGGCGGCAAGCTGCCTGCGCCAGGCGACCCCGGCCTGGTGGTCAAGAGCGCCACGTCCGGCCGTGCCCGGGTCTCCCGCGAGGGKGTCATGGAGATGCTCGCCGTCGACCAGCCC
>NZ_AZQX01000408.1:0-23093 GCF_000568385.1 Halomonas sp. BC04 | reverse complement strand
CTCACCCAGTTGCCCTTCTCGCTGACGGGGGCCCAGCGCCGGGTGCTCGACGAGATCGGCGCCGACCTGGCCCGCGAGGTGCCCATGCTGCGCCTGGTCCAGGGTGACGTGGGCTCGGGCAAGACGGTGGTAGCGGCCATGGCGGCACTGTCGGCCATCGCCGGCGACTGCCAGGCGGCGATGATGGCGCCCACCGAAATCCTGGCCGAACAGCATTACCGTACCTTCCGTGCCTGGCTCGAGCCACTCGGCATCGAAGTGGCATGGCTTTCCGGCAAGCTCAAGGGCAAGGCACGGCTGGATACCAAGGCCGCCATCCTCGATGGCCGGGCCCGCATGGTGGTAGGTACCCACGCCCTGTTCCAGGGCGACGTGCATTTCCAGCGCCTGGGCCTGGCCATCGTCGACGAACAGCACCGCTTCGGCGTCCACCAGCGCCTGGCGCTGCGCGAGAAGGGCGAGGCCGGTGGCCTGACCCCTCACCAGCTGGTGATGACCGCCACGCCCATCCCCCGCACCCTGGCGATGAGTGCCTATGCCGACCTGGACGTCTCCGTGATCGACGAGCTGCCCCCGGGTCGCACTCCGGTCAAGACGGTGGTGGTTCCCGACGAGCGCCGACCCGACGTGGTGGCACGGATTCGCCATGCCTGCGCCGAGGGGCGTCAGGCCTACTGGGTCTGCACCCTGATCGAGGAGTCGGAAGCCCTGCAGTGCCAGGCCGCCGAGGCGACCCACATCGAGCTTGGCGAGGCGCTGCCGGAACTGGCCATCGGCCTGGTCCACGGCCGCATGAAGGCCGCCGAGAAAGCGGCGGTGATGGATGCCTTCAAGGCCGGCGAGCTGGACCTGCTGGTGGCCACCACGGTGATCGAGGTCGGGGTCGACGTGCCTAATGCCAGCCTGATGATCATCGAGAATCCGGAGCGGCTGGGGCTCTCCCAGCTACACCAGCTTCGCGGTCGAGTCGGGCGGGGCTCCACCGAAAGCTTCTGCGTGCTGCTCTACCACGGCCCGCTGTCGGCCCACTCCCGGCAGCGACTTGGCGTCATGCGCGAAACCACCGATGGCTTCCGCATCGCGAGAAGGACCTGGAGCTGCGCGGCCCCGGCGAGGTGCTGGGCACCCGCCAGACGGGGCTCGCCCAGATGAAGATCGCCGACCTGGAGCGTGACGCCGACCTGCTGGATCGTGTCTCGCCCCTGGCCGAAGCTCTTCTCGCCAGCCACCCGGAAGCCAGCCAGCCACTGATTCGCCGCTGGCTAGGCGAAGAGGCAGGACGCTACGGGCAGGTGTGAGGCCCGTCTCCAGGCAAGCTGATGGGGGATGATTGGCGCGAGTGGCAGCGGAAGGGTGGCAACGCCTGGACACCCGCCAGGCCAGCGAGTGCTGGCTTACAGGTACTTGAGCAGCTTCTGCAGCTTGTTGAGGTCGCTGGAGTCACCGACCAGGCGCACGTTACCGGCCATCATGCCATCGAGGAAAGCCTGCTGGGTCGGCTTTCGCAACACCTTGATGGCGGTGGCCTCGTCCTCGAAACGCAGCTCCAGGTCCAGGTCCACGGGAAGACCCGCCCCCGTTTGGATGCCACGGGGCGACATGCGGTAATGACGTGCGATGGAGAGATTTTCGGTCGCGATACCCCAGTCGAGGCTACGCATCTCTGTCAGGGCTTCGCGAAAACGCGGCTTGCGGTGCAGTGCAATCTTGAGTAACCAGCCCAGCAACCAAAGCATGAGTCTCAGCTTCATGGCGAATCCGCTTCGAACAGGAACGGGAGGAAACCGCGGCCTGCAACAACGGCAGGCCGCGCCACGAAAGCGCTCCGCGTGGCGTCAGCCCTTGCCGACAGCATCCTTGAGCCCTTTGCCGGGCTTGAAGGCCACGGTCTTGCTGGCCGGAATGGCCAGGGGCTGGCCCGTTTGCGGGTTCTTGCCGGTGCGGGCGGCTCGCTCGCGCACGGTGAAAGTCCCGAAGCCGATCAGTGAAACGTCCTGCCCCTGAGCCACGCTACCGGTGATCTCATCGAGAATGACGTTGAGTACCTGGCCCGCCTTGTCCTTCGAAAGTTCCGCACGCTCGGCAATCGCCGCTGCAAGTTCTGGCTTGCGCATAAATCCCCTCCTGGTATTGGCTATTTCCCGACGCTGGGTGTCGGTATGTTGTTATCCGCACGAGCGATTCTTGTAACACGAACCGCCTGCTACTTCCGGGTATGAAGCCCTTGATATGCTACGCATGAAACCCTTGCTACCCGGAAAGCGCCATGCAAGGTGACGTTATCGTCAGCTGCAGGCCGGGAGGCCCGCAGTTCCTTCGACGACACTAGCCTAGCAATGGCGGTGTCGCTCGCGCCAGCTCAACTTTCCGCCGCACGCAGCTCCCTGTCAACGCAAAGCCGATCAAACGTTCGTCTTGTGTCTCGGCAAAGGCTGCCAGATCGCGACCTTCTCCTTCGATTCGCCAGCGTGCCGGTGGTCTCGCTGGCGGCATTGCCACCACCGGCAGCAACGGCGTCTTGACCAGTATCGGCCAGGCTCCGTATACCACCTCGGAGGGCTCGCCGGTCAAGGTTCGCGCCAGTGCCTTGGCACTGGCCTGGAGCGGCTGAACGTACATGGCATTGACCCCATCGACGCAGGCCACGTCACCCAGGGCGTAGATCCCGGGTGCCGACGCTTCCAGCCGGCGATCCACCAGAATACCTGCCGCAGCGGTCTCTAGACCGGCCAATGCGGCCAGCTCCGTTCGCGGCCGCAGCCCGGTGGCGACCAGCACCAGATCAGCCACCACCAAGCTGTCATCACTGAGCGTCAACCCGATGTCGCTCCCGACGCTTTCCAGGGCTGACAGACTGCGCCCCAGCTGCAGCGTCATTCCGCCTTCGACGAAAGCGTCTCCCAGCGCACGCCCCAGCGGCTCCGGCAGCAGCCGAGGCAGCGGCGCACGCTCCGGCGCTACCAGGGTGACCTCATGCCCGCCGGCGGTGAGGTCATTGGCGAATTCGCAGCCCACCAGCCCCGCCCCGACGATGGCCACCCGGGCCCGGCGGCCCAGGGCTACCAGCGCCGCGTGGAAATGGCGGTAGTCGTCGAGATCGTTGATGGTGAAGACTCGCCCGGTCAATGTTTCCGGCACGCTGAAGGGCACCCGAGGTGCCGCCCCGGTGGCCAGTACCAGCTCGCCCCAGGCAGGCGCTCCTCACCGATGCACAGCGTGCGGGCATCGATGTCGATGCCCTCCACCCGGGTATGGGTGCGCATCACCACGCCCAGCTGATCGGCCGCTTCCAGAGCCGTACGGGTGGCCAGCCGCGAGGGCGACAGGCCCTTGGCGAAGCCGGTGGAGAGCAGTGGCTTGGCGTAGTCATCGCCGCTATCGGCGGTGACCAGGGTGATGGGGCGCGCCGTGTCCCGGGCACGCAGCTGCCGGGCCAGGCCCAGGCCCGCCATGCCGGAGCCGACAATGATAAGGGGAGCGGTCATGAAACTCCTTGCCGTATCGCTGGGGCTGGCATGCGCCGGCCCACTACAGGGAATCGCGTCAGAACCGCATGTTACACTATGCACCCCTCGATCGACCTGGAGAGCAAGGTGACCCGGAGATGTGCGGCGCGCCACGGCCACTTCCGCTTGACCCCGAGCACAGTAAGCTGGCGGCCGCTGGCGGCTGCCCAACCCTTCATGAGCCCGGACTGGTGGGCCTGGGTCGCCTCGCGGGATTCCCTGACCAACCGCTTGATCGCAGCCGGGGGCGAGAAGGCCTTCCGCGTGCGCCTGCTCGACCAGCGCCAGGGCCGTCCCCGCCCCGACGAGGCCAGGGCGCTGGGCCTGCCCATTGGGCGCCTCGCCTGGCTGCGTGAAGTGGCGCTTTGCCTGGATGAACGACCCTGGGTGGTGGCCCGCTCGGTGGCGCCACTTGCCCAGCTGCGTGGCCAGCGCCTCGACCGGCTCGGGGAACGCTCGCTGGGCAGCTGGCTGTTCCGGCAGCCAGGCCTGGAGCGCAGCCCCATCGAGGTCACCGCCTCTCCGCCCCCTTTCCATTGCCAGGCCGGCCCCTGGGGCCGGCGCTCGGTATTTCACCACGGCCGCTTTGCCGTTCTGGTGCAGGAGTTCTTTCTCGACGCCATGGCGGATGAACTGGCGCTGCCTTCACGTTAGGATGAGCGCCATCGATTGAGGAGGCTCCGATGGACCGATCCCTGCTGCATCCCACCGGCCTGGCCCGCGTACCCGATTTCCTGCACCTGATGCGCCTGGACCGTCCCATCGGCACCTGGCTGCTGATGTGGCCCACCCTCTGGGCGCTGTGGGTGGCCGCCGAGGGCATTCCCGGGCGCAATGTGCTGCTCATCTTCATCGCCGGCGTCTACCTGATGCGGGCGGCCGGCTGCGTGGTCAACGACTACGCCGACCGCCACTTCGATGGCCACGTCAAGCGAACGAAGAACCGCCCCCTGGCCACCGGCCGCATCAGCGAGGGCGAGGCCCGGGTGCTGTTCCTGGTGCTGGTCGTGGCGGCCTTCGTACTGGTGCTGTTCACCAACCTGTTCACGGTGATGCTGTCCCTGGTCGGGGTGGTGCTGGCCTTCATCTACCCGTTCATGAAGCGCTACACCCACCTGCCACAGCTGTTCCTCGGGGCCGCCTTCTCCTGGGCGATTCCCATGGCCTTCGGCGCCGTGCTGGGCCACGTGCCGGTGGAGGCCTGGCTGCTGTTCTGTGCCAACGTGGCCTGGACCGTGGCCTACGATACCGAGTACGCCATGGTCGACCGCGACGACGACCTTCGCATCGGCATCAAGTCCACCGCCGTGCTGTTCGGCCGCGCCGACCGCCTGATGATCGGCCTGCTGCAGGGTGCCACCCTGGCGCTGTTGGCATGGGCCGGCCTGCGCCTGGGGCTCGGCGCCTTCTTCTGGTTGGGCCTCGCCGCCATGGGGGCCACTTTCGTGCACCAGCAGACCCTGATTCGCACCCGGGACCGGGACCGCTGCTTCCAGGCGTTCCTCAACAACCACTGGTCGGGCTTGCTGGTCTTTGCCGGCATCGCGCTCAGCCTCTGGCCAACCGTGAACGGCTGAACCTCGCTCGGCGGGCACGCCAACCACGTATTACAAGACTGACGTTAACGATAGTATAGTTTGATTTTATAAACCTTTCGTTCGGTCCATGCTGTCTGCACAACGCGGTGAACAACACCCGACAGGCAGCAGAGGACAGGACCATGTACCAGGTCGATACCCACCAGGCCACAACGTCACCCACCGGCCGTGAGGCGGCAGCAGGGCACCCGGGGCTCAACCGGCACCTGTGGATGCCGTTCAGCTCCAATCGCGACTTCCACGCCAACCCGCGCATGATCACCGCTGCCGAAGGGCGCTACTTCATCGACGACAAGGGCAGGCGACTGTTCGATTCGCTGTCGGGTCTATGGACCAGCGGCGCGGGACACAACCGCGTGGAGATCCAGCAGGCGGTGTCCCGCCAGCTGGGCAGCCTGGACTTCGCCCCGGGGTTCCAGGTCGCCCACCCCTTGGCCTTCGAGCTCGCCGAGAAGGTGGCAAGCCTGACCCCTGCCGGCCTCGACCATGTCTTCTTCACCAACTCCGGCTCCGATGCCGCCGATACCGCGGTGAAGATGGCCAAGGCCTACTGGCGGCTCAAGGGACGGCCGGAGAAGACCCGCCTGATCGGCCGCGCCAAGGGCTACCACGGGGTCAACGTCGGCGGCACCAGCCTCGGCGGGATCGGCGGCAACCGCAAGCACTACGGGCAACTGCTCGACGTGACGCACCTGCCCATACCCTGCAGCCTCACCTCGCCTTCACCCGCGGCCAGGCCGAGAGCGGCGCCGAACTCGCCAATGCCCTGCTCGACCAGATCGCCCTGCACGATGCCTCCAATATCGCCGCGGTGATCGTCGAGCCGATGTCGGGCTCCGCCGGGGTCATCGTGCCGCCGAAGGGTTATCTCGACCGGCTGCGGGAGATCTGCAGCGCCCACGACATCCTGCTCATCTTCGACGAGGTGATCACCGCCTTCGGCCGCAGCGGCGCGATCACCGGCGCCGAGGCCTTCGGCGTGAAACCGGACTTGATGAACATCGCCAAGCAGCTCACCAACGGTGCGGTGCCCATGGGCGCGGTGATCGCCTCCAGCGAGATCTTCGATACCTTCATGCATGCGGGCGGGGCCGGGCACGCCATCGAGTTCTCCCATGGCTACACCTATAGCGCCCACCCGGTGGCCTGTGCCGCCGCCCTGGCTTCTCTCAACCTGCTCGAGCGGGAGGACTTCCCCGGCCAGGTTCGCGCCATTGCCCCGGTATTCGAGGAGAAGCTGCACGCCCTCAAGGGACGATCCCATGTGGTGGACATCCGCAACCACGGCCTGGCCGGGGCGATACAGCTCGCCCCCCGAGGCGGCGACCCCACCGTGCGACCTCGCGATGCCCACATGGCGCTCTGGGAAGCGGGGTTCTATGTGCGTTACGGCGGCGACACCCTGCAATTCGGCCCACCCTTCGGCTCCACGGAAATGGAGCTGGAGCGGCTCTTCGACGCCGTGGCCTCGACCCTCGATTCCCTGACCTGAACCCTACCGAGAAGGAGCGCCCGATGGACGTCGTTTCCCACCTGATCAACGGTGAAAAGTGCCGGAGCACCCATACCCTGCCGGTGACCAACCCCTCCACCGGCGAGATCGTTCGCCAGGTGGCGGAGGGTGACAAGGCGACGGTCGAGCAAGCCATTGCCGCGGCAAGGGCAGCCTTTCCCGCCTGGCGCGACACCCCACCGTCAAAGCGTGCCCAGGTAATGTACCGCTTCAAGCAGCTGCTAGAGACCCACGCCGACCGGCTGGTACAGCTGATCAGCGAAGAGCACGGCAAAACCCTGGAAGACGCCATGGGGGAGCTCAAGCGCGGCATCGAAAACGTCGAGTACGCCTGCGGTGTGCCGGAACTGCTCAAGGGCGAGTATTCCCACAATGCAGGCCCCGGCATCGATGCCTGGTCCAACTTCCAGCCGCTGGGGATCGTCGCCGGCATCACGCCGTTCAACTTTCCCGCCATGGTGCCGCTGTGGATGTACCCCATGGCCATCGCCTGCGGCAATACCTTCATCCTCAAGCCCTCCGAGAAGGACCCCACGGCGACACTCGCCGTGGCCGAGCTGCTGCACGATGCCGGCCTGCCAAAGGGCGTGATCAACGTGGTGCACGGGGGTCGCGAGGCCGTCGAGGCGCTGCTGGACGCACCCGACGTCAAGGCGATCTCCTTCGTCGGCTCGACCCCCGTGGCCGAAGCGATCTATACCCGCGGCAGCGCCAGCGGCAAGCGGGTCCAGGCCTTGGGTGGCGCGAAGAACCACGCCGTGGTCCTGCCGGATGCCGACCTGGAAAATGCGGCCAATACCCTGATGGGCGCGGCCTACGGCAGCTGCGGCGAGCGTTGCATGGCGATCTCGGTCGCGGTCTGTGTGGGCGACGAGACGGCCGATCGACTGGTGGAGACGCTGCTGCCCAAGATCGCCGGGCTCAAGGTCGGTGCCGGGACGGAACGCGGCCTCGACATGGGCCCGCTGGTCACCGCCGAGCATCGCGACAAGGTACTCGGCTATATCGAGGACGGCGTCGCCTCAGGCGCCACGCTGGTTGCCGATGGACGCGGCATCAAGGTAGCGGGGCATGAGGACGGCTACTTCATCGGTGGCTGCCTGTTCGACCGGGTGACCCCTGAGATGCGAATCTATCAGGAAGAGATCTTCGGGCCGGTCCTCTGCGTGGTGCGCGTCGCCAGCCTCGATGAGGCCATGGCGCTGATCAATGCCCACGAATATGGCAACGGCACCTGCCTGTTCACCCGGGATGGCGAAGCCGCTCGTCGCTTTGCCGATGGCATTGAAGTCGGCATGGTCGGCATCAACGTGCCGCTGCCGGTACCGGTCGCCTATCACAGCTTCGGCGGCTGGAAGCGCTCGCTGTTCGGTGACCTGCACGCCTACGGCCCCGACTCGGTTCGCTTCTACACCCGACGCAAGGCCGTTTCCCAGCGCTGGCCCTCGAGCTTCGAGACCAGCTCCGCCGAATTCTCCTTCCCCTCCAGCGGCAGCTGAATCACGCCGCTCGCTTGAGCCGATGCACTACGAAACCAAGGCACCACCGCTATTGCTGTGGTGCCTCCTTGTGTATGCTTAGGATTACGGATTGATTGACCGGTTATCCAGGACGGCTGCAAGGTGCTCCCATAGATGGCAAGAAAACAGGATGATATTAGACGCCAGAACAGGGAAAAGATCTTGCTTGCCGCCGAGTGCATCTTCGCCGAAAAAGGTTACGCTGGCGCCTCCATGGGCGATATCGCCAAGCTGGCCGACCTTCCCAAGTCCAACGTCCATTACTACTTTTCCACCAAGGAAGCACTCTACCGTGCCGTGCTGCTGGAGCTGCTGGAGGTGTGGAAGCAGGATGCGCTCTGTTTTGAGCTCTATGACGATCCTCGCATCGTGCTCTCCACCTATATCCGCGCCAAGATGCAGCATTCACGCAACCGGGCCCACGGTTCCAAGGTGTGGGCGGCGGAGGTCATGCAGGGCGCCCCCATTCTCCAGACAGACCTTCGCGATAATCTCTACGAGTGGGCCAAGCTCAAGGAGGCCAAGATCCGTGAATGGATCGAGGCCGAACGGATCCTGCCGGTGGAGCCTTCGCATCTGCTGTACATGATCTGGGCCTCGACCCAGCACTACGCCGACTTCGACTATCAGATCGCCCTGCTGAACGACGACCGCCCGCTGGACGATATCCAGTTCGAGAAGGCGGTGCAGTCGGTGACCTCGGTCATCCTGCGGGGAATCGGCCTGACACCGTGAACAGTGCCAGGCCGCCGGCTCAGCTCGCCACCCGGTATGGGTTGCGCGGATCCTCGTTCCAGCTCATGTAGGGCTTGCCGGTCTCCTGGGGCACCATGGTGATGCAGTCCTGTACCGGGCAGGTGATCTGGCACAGGTTGCAGCCCACGCACTCCTCCTCGATCACCTCGTAGCGCCGGGCGCCACTGGCATCGACCAGCTTGGCGATCGACTGGTGCGAGGTATCCTCGCAGGCGATATAGCACCGCCCGCACTCGATGCACTTGTCCTGGTCGATATGGGCAATGGTCTGGAAGTTCATGTCCAGGTGCTTCCAGTCGGTGGTGTTGGGAATGGCCTTACCGGTGAAGTCGGCAATCGTGCGGTAATCCTTCTCCGCCATCCAGCGTGACAGGCCGTCCTTCATCTCCTCGACGATACGAAAACCGTGCAGCATGGCGGCGGTGCATACCTGCACGCTGCCGGAGCCCAGGGCTATGAACTCCGCGGCATCCCGCCAGTTGGAAATGCCACCGATCCCGGAAATGGGTAGATCGCGGGTGGCGGCGTCGCGAGCAATCTCGGCGACCATGTTCATGGCGATGGGCTTGACCGCGCTGCCGCAATAGCCGCCGTGGGTGCTCTGGCTGCCCACGGTGGGCCTGGCCACCATGGCATCGAGATCGAGGCTGGTGATCGAGTTGATGGTATTGATCAGCGACACGGCATCGGCCCCGCCGCGCAGGGCGGCCTGGGCGGGGGCCCGAATGTCGGTGATGTTGGGGGTGAGCTTCACGATCACCGGCTTGGGGTAATACTGCTTGCACCAGCGGGTGACCTTCTCGATCAGGTCCGGGTTCTGGCCCACCGCGGCGCCCATGCCGCGCTCCGGCATGCCGTGGGGGCATCCCAGGTTGAGTTCGATGCCGTCGGCGCCGGTGGCTTCCACCAGCGGCAGGATGTGTTTCCAGGCCGCTTCCTCGCAGGGCACCATGATCGACACGACCAGCGCCCGGTCCGGCCATGCCTTCTTGACCGCGGTAATCTCCCGCAGATTGATCTCGAGGGAGCGATCGGTGATCAGTTCGATGTTGTTGAAGCCCAGCACCTCGCGATTCTTGCCGAAGTGCGCTGAGTAGCGCGACGACACATTGACCGCCGCCGGGTCCTCGCCGAGGGTCTTCCAGACCACGCCCCCCCAGCCCGCCTCGTAGGCACGCACCACGTTATAGGCCTTGTCGGTAGGCGGTGCCGAGGCCAGCCAGAAGGGGTTGGGCGCCTTGATGCCGGCGAAGTCGACGCTCAGGTCGATACCGTTGAGTCCGTTGGGGAAAGTCATCATGCGGCCTCCTGCTTGGCCATCAGGGCCTGGTGAATCGCGTGGGCCGCAAGCTTGCCGTGCTGCACGGCCTGTACCGTGAGGTCCTGGCCCGGTGCGACGCAGTCGCCGCCGGCATAGACCCGGGGAAGCGAAGTCTGGAAGTTGCCGTCGACCTGAATGCGTTCGCCATCCCGGGCGAGCTCTGCCGCCATCGGCTCGGCCAGACTGGTGGTGTCGAAGCCCTGTCCAATGGCCTTGAAGACACCGTCCGCCGCGATATCGAGGGTCTCCCCGGTGCCGACCAACCGACCACTGTCCTCGCGTGTCTTCTCGAAGCGCATGCCGGCTACCCGACCTTCCCCATCGAGCAATACCTCCAGGGGCCTGGCCCAGGTCATCATGCGTACCCCGTTGCGCTTGGCGATCTCCTGCTCATGGCCGGTGGCCGACATGGACTCGACGCCACGGCGATAAACCAGCGTGACCTCCTCGGCACCCAGCCGGGCCATCTGGGTCGCCATGTCGATGGCGGTATTGCCGGCACCGATCACCACGCAGCGTCGAGCCAGCGGCAGGTCAACGAGTTCCTCTGCCTGGCGCAGCTCCTTGATGTAGTCCACCGCGGGCATCAAGCCCGGCGCATCCTCGCCGGTCATCCCCAGCCGACGACTGGCCCCCAGGCCCAGCCCCAGGAAAACGCTGTCGTACTCGCCTCGAAGTTGCTCGAGGCTGAGGTTGTCGCCGAGCCGCTGGCCATAACGAATATCGATGCCGCCAATCTCGAGCAGGAACTCTACCTCCCTGCGGGCGAAGTTATCGGTCATCTTGTAGCGGGCGATACCGAACTCGTTGAGGCCGCCGGGCTTGGCCTCGGCTTCGAAGAGGCTCACCTGGTGACCGAACATCGCCAGGCGATGGGCACAGGCCAGCCCCGCCGGACCAGCCCCCACCACCGCCACGCGACGCCCGCTATCCGCAGCGCGGCGGAAGGGGTGTTCCTCGAACTGCATGTTGTCGGTGGCATGGCGCTGAAGCAGGCCGATCAGTACCGGCTGGCACTCGGCATCGTGGTTGCGCACGCAGCTCTGCTCGCAAAGGATTTCCGTCGGACAGACCCGGGCGCAACTGCCGCCGAGGATATTCTGCTCAAGGATGGTGTGAGCGGCACCGTTGATATTGTCCTCGCCGATCTGGCGAATGAAGCGCGGGATGTCGATATCCGACGGGCAGGCCTCAATGCAGGGCGCGTCATAGCAGTAAAGGCAGCGCTGGCTTTCGATGATTGCCTGGCGCTGGGTGAGCGGAGGATGCAAATCGCTGAAGTTGTCGGCAAGCGCCTGTGGCGTCGCCCCGGGACTGTCCCCCACGCGGGGTAGATGATCGAGATAGTGGGTCACGGTCGTGGCCTCTCATGGTGGTTTCACATCTTGTTGTCATCACCGTCTCGCTCTCGCGGGCGGTGTGTGCCCGTGTATTACGGCTCAGGCACGCTGCACGGGCTTGGGCGCGTTGAGCTCTGCCCGACGCTCGAGCAACTCGAACACGCCAGGGTAGGCCGGGCGCTCCAGGTAGCGGCCGGCCCCTCGTTCGGCATGCAGCTCGCCATCGCGCCAAACCCATTTGCCCTGGCTCACGGTATGCCGGGGGATACCCCGCACCGTCTTGCCCTCGAAGATGTTGAAGTCGACGTTCTGATGGTGGGTCGCGGCCGAGATAGTGCGGGTGCCATTGGGGTCCCACACCACCAAGTCGGCATCGGCTCCCACCTGTACCGCCCCCTTGCGCGGATAGAGGTTGAAGATCCTGGCGGTATTAGTGGAGGTCAGGGCGACGAACTCCTGCTTCGACAGCTTCCCGCTATTCACACCCTCCTCCCATAGCACCGCCATGCGATCCTCGACCCCGGCGGTACCATTGGGGATCTTGGTGAAATCTTCCCTGCCAGCCGCTTTCTGTTCGGCACAGAAGCAGCAGTGGTCGGTGGCGGTGGTCTGAAGGTTACCGGACTGCAGGCCTTGCCATAGCGCCTCCTGGTGGCCCTTGGGCCGGAACGGCGGGCTCATCACATGGGCGGCGGCTCGCCCCAGTCGGTATCCTGGTAGACGCTGTCGTCGAGTACCAGATGGCCGGCCAGGCACTCGCCATAGACCGGGTGACCCTGCTGGCGGGCATAAGCGATCTCGTCGACGGCATCCTTGGTGGAGACGTGTACCAGGTAGATGGGTGCCCCGAGGGTGCTGGCGATACGAATCGCCCGGCTGGCGGCTTCTCCCTCCACCTGGGGCGGGCGTGACAGGGGGTGGCCTCCGGTCCGGTCATGCCCTCGGCCAGCAGCTTCTGCTGCATGTGGTAGACCAGTTCGCCGTTCTCCGCATGTACCGTGGGCACCGCGCCGAGTTCCAGGCAGCGCGAAAAGCTCTGCACCAGGATGTCGTCGGTGGCCATGATGGCCCCCTTGTAGGCCATGAAGTGCTTGAAGCTGTTCACTCCGTGCTCCCGCACCAGAGTCCCCATCTCCTCCCTGACGCTGTCGTCCCACCAGGTGATGGCGACGTGGAAGGCATAGTCGCAGGAGGCCTTTTCCGCCCAGCCTCGCCAGATATCGAAGGCCTCCATCAGCGACTGGCCAGGGCTCGGGATCACGAAATCGATGATCGATGTGGTCCCGCCCGCCAGCGCCGCCGCAGTGCCGCTATAGAAGTCCTCACTGGCCACGGTGCCCATGAAGGGCAACTGCATATGGGTGTGAGGATCGATGCCTCCGGGCATCACGTACATGCCACCGGCGTCGATCACCTCGCACCCTGCAGGGGGGGCAATGTCCGCTCCAATCGCCTGGATCTTGCCGTCATCACAGAGGATGTCGGCGCGGTAGGTGTCGCTGTGGGTGACGACGGTACCGCCACGAATCAATACGCTCATGATGCGCTACTCCCCGATCGTGTTGTCATTGTCATTCACCGTCAGTGAGACGCTCATAGGCATCCGGACGACGATCACGGAAAAACTGCCAGTTGTTGCGCACCTCGCGCACCATATCCAGGTCGATCTCATGGATCAGCAGCTCATCCTCCTTGTCACTGGCCTGGGCCTCGATCTGGCCACGGGGGTTGACGATGTAGCTCGAACCGTAGAATTCCCCGATATTCCAAGGCGCCTCGGTACCGACCCGATTGATGGCGGCGATGAAGCAGCCGTTGGCCGCGGCGGAGGCAGGCTGTTCGAGTTCCCACAGATACTGGGAGAGACCAGCCACAGTAGCGGAGGGATTGAAGATCACCTCGGCACCGTTCAAGGCGAGCGCCCGCCACCCTTCGGGAAAGTGGCGGTCGTAACAGATGTAGACGCCGATCTTGCCGTAGGCGGTATCGAAGACCGGCCACTCGGACTTGCCGGGCTTGAAGAAGAACTTCTCCCAGAAGCCGGCGACCTGGGGGATATGGGTCTTGTGGTACTTGCCGAGATAGCTGCCGTCGGCATCGAACACCGCCGCGGTGTTGTAGTAGACCCCGGTCTCGGTCTCTTCAAAGATCGGCACGACCATCACCATGCTGTGCTTGGCGGCCAGCTTCTGCATCAGTTGGCAGGTCGGCCCCTCGGGCACCCGTTCCGCAGCGGCATACCACTTGGGATCCTGGCTGGGACAGAAATAGGGCTGATTGAAGACTTCCTGGAAGCACAGGACCTGCACGCCGGCGTCCGCCGCCTGCTGGATCAGCGGCAGGTGTGCCTCGTTCATGGCATCGCGAATCGCCGCGGGTTCCAGGTCGGTACTCGCCTTAAGGCCCATCTGTATCAGGCCGATTTTCATTTTCTGCATGATCGCTTACCCAATGTTGTGTTTGTTGTCGGGCTCATGCGACTGTGCACGACGTCGGCAAGAGCCAAGGTAAAATTCAGAAAACAATAAAGCTGTCACTTAAGTCAGCTTTTTCAAAACTAGTCGGTGATACCAGCTCCTTCAAGATCTTTTTCATCTCTCACAGGGATTTTAATCAACCTGTTGTTTTAAAAGGAAAATAAGAAATCTCCTCGTCCTGGAACTCCATTTTGGTGAAATCTTGCTCCAGAAAGGTGCCTTTATGAATTCTATTTAAATCAATAAAAACAATATCTTAATATATGTTCCGCACTTATTTTATTAGCTCGTTAACAAATCTTGAACCATTTTGAAACTTGACTAGCCTGACATGAAGCGTGAAAACGACGTCGTTCTACCTGGCTTCTCCCGGCCTCATAAAATTCTGTCGATTTCGTCAGCTTTTCAGATTATCGAGTGGGTGATGACCTTGAAAAAGTACATCCACAGGGGAGAAAGGTCGCTCTCGGGAGGGCGATTCAAGGGAAACGGCATAACTTGGGCACGCTTATTGCTTACTGCTCGGTAGGGCTACCGGGCAGTTCATGAACCCATCTAGTGACGTGGAGAACAACAATGACCACCAAGTCATCAAGGATGCTGGACAAGCAGGGCTTGATCGAACTCGAGGAAGGCGATGACGTTCGTGACAGTCCACGCTTCAATACCGATATTGCTCCCACCAAGGCGCACGAGCGCACCTGGTCGAAATGGAACATTGCCGCCCTGTGGGTGGGTATGTCGATCTGCGTGCCGACCTATACCCTTGGCGGCGTCTTGACCGCCTACTTCGGGCTCAGCGTCGGTGAAGCGCTGCTTGCGATCCTGCTGGCGAATGTCATCGTGTTGATTCCCCTGACCCTCAATGCATTTCCGGGCACCAAGTTCGGCATACCCTTTCCCGTGGTACTGCGCTCATCGTTCGGGATTCTCGGATCCAACGTACCCTGCCTGATCCGGGCGCTGGTCGGCTGCGGCTGGTTCGGCGTGCAGACGATGTTCGGGGGGCTTGCCATCCACCTGTTGCTGTCAACGATCTTTCCCCCCTGGCAGGCGCTGGGAGGGATCGGCGAAGTCATAGGCTTCTTCATCTTCGGCGCCATGAACCTCTATGTGGTGATCCGCGGCGCCGAATCGATCAAGTGGCTGGAGACACTGGCAGCCCCGCTGCTGCTGGCGGTCGGAATCGGATTGATGTTCTGGGCCTGGCCACACATGTCGATGACCGAGCTCTTGCTGCAGCCGCCATCTCGCCCCGAAGGGGCGCCGGTCTATGGCTACTTCTTCGCCGGCCTGACGGCCATGGTCGGCTTCTGGGCTACCCTGTCGCTCAACATTCCCGATTTCAGTCGCTTCGCCAAGAGCCAGAAGGACCAGATCGTCGGCCAGGTGCTCGGCCTGCCGTTGACCATGTTCTTCTTCGCTGCACTCGGTGTGGTCATGACAGCGGCCTCGGAATCGCTGGTCGGCCAGACCGTCGCCGACCCGGTCAGCCTGATCGGCATGATCAACAATCCGTTCTGGGTCAGCCTCGCCATGGTAATGATCATCATCGCCACCATCTCGACCAATACAGCGGCCAATATCGTCTCGCCAACCAATGATTTCCAGAACGTCGCGCCCCGCTACATCGACCACACCCGCGGCGTTCTGATCACCGGGGCATTCGGGGTGGCGCTGATGGGCTACGACTTGATGCAGAAGGCGGGGATCCTCACCTCCGGTGTGTCCCTCGAGAGCATGTACTCCAACTGGCTGCTGGGATACTCCAGCTTGCTGGGGCCAATCGCCGGCGTCATGGCAGTTGACTACTTCCTGATCAAGCGCCAACGACTCGACGTGCCGAGCCTCTATCAGGACGGGAAGGCCTATCCCGCCATCAACATTGCCGGCTTTATCGCCTTCGGCATACCCGTCTCGCTGACCCTGCTATCGCTGACCACCGGCACCATGTTCTGGTTCTACGACTATGGCTGGTTTACCGGTTCGATTCTTGGTGCCGTGATCTACTACGTAGCCAGCATGGCGCTCTCACCGGTCAGCCAGACCGTGCAGGCGACCGCCATCGACGTAGAGCGGCGGCTGTAGCAAGAGCGAGCGGCCTGGCGCCACTTGCCAGGCACTCGCTGGGGCATCAATGGCGGTGCCGATGCAGTAGTTCCCCTGCATCGGCACTGCCATCGCTGGCGCTCTGGACCTGCACACGGATATCGATCTCACCCCGCTCGGCAAAGGTCAGGGTCATCGGGAAGCTATCACCCTCGCGCAGCGGTGCGACAAGATTCATCAGCATCAGGTGATAACCCCCGCCCGGGCGCATGGTCAGAAGGTGCTGGCGGGCACTTCGATTTCGCCGACAGGAAACATCCGCATGACACTACCCTCCATGGCCATGTCATGGAGCTCGACGGTATCGCTGGCGGGGGTGCTCGCCCCTACCAGTACGTCGGGCTCGTCGCCGACGATGGAAACATCCATGTAGGCGGCAGCGTGGTCGACACTGGGCGGAGAGGGTGTGGCGAAGGGGTAGGTGATCAACAGATCATCCAGCCGATACTCCTGTGCCATGGTCGGAGCAGCCATCGACAGGGTGGCAGCCAGCATCAGAAAAATCATGGGGCGCATGGGGTGAAATCCTTGTGCGGCTTGTGAATACACTCAGACACCCTTAAGGGTAGCAGCTCCCTGACACCCCCTGCCCGGGTCAGGAGGCAGGCATGCCCCGATAGTGGCCATCCCACATCAGCACCGCACCCGCCACGGCGCCGGGAAGCAGGAAGAGGTTGGCCAGCGGGATCCAGGTGATCAGCGTTACCCAGGCCCCGTAACTCAAAGTTGGCCAACGGCGTGACACCAGGCGACGCCGCATGTCGGCGAAGCTGACCTTATTGTTGTCCATGGGGTAGTCGAGATAGGTGATGGCCATGATCCAGGCGGAGAACAGGAGCCAGAGCAGCGGGGCGATCAGATTGACAGTGGGAATCCAGCTGATGGCGAACAGCAACGCCATCCTGGGGAGGATATAGCCAAGCTTGACCAGTTCACGGCCCAGCGCATCCACCGCCGTCCTGGCCAAGCCCCGATCATCCAGGGGCGGCCGGCCGGTGGCCAGCACCTCTACCCTGGCGGCCAGGAAGCCGTAGAAGGGCGCGGCAATCAGGTGCGTCACCAGGGTGAAGGTGAAAAACACCACCAGCACCAGGCTGATCACGAACAGTGGCCAGATCAGCCAGGAGAGCCACTCAAGCCAGCCTGGCACCATGGCCATCCAGCCGTCGAGCCAACCACCGAAGTGAGTGACCACGTAGTACAGCATCAGGCTGTAGACCACCAGGTTGATCCCAATGGGCACGAAGACGTAACGACGCATGCCCGGTGAGTAGGCAAGCCGAGTACCACGTACCAGGGCCGTGAAGGCATCCAGCATTGTGTTTCCTCATGGCAAGAGGGTGGTGGTGACAGGCAAGCACCGGGTGACAGGTTGTCGCAAGGCTGGAGCCAGGGGGACCTTGCCGTATAAGATGGCGCACAGGCGCGCTGCAGCGCAATATCATTCAGCTCGTTTTACCCCGTACCGACCACTGACAACAACAAGCCGAGCAGACGACCCATGACCGACCTCGACGATGTGCCCGCTCCCCAGGGACAGCTGACGCTCAAGCTACTGGCTTCCCGCCAGGATACCAACCTGTATGGCGACATTCCCGGCGGCTGGCTGGTCAGCCACATGGATCAGGCCGCCGAGCTGGCAGCCGGTCGTGAAGCCGGTGGCCGCACCGCCACCGTGGCCATCGAAGCCATGGACTTCCTGTGCCCGGTTCGAGTGGGCTCGACGGTCAATATCTTCACGGCCGTTCGCGAGATTGGCCATAGCTCGGTCAAGATCGACGTGGAAGTCTGGAGCCGCCAGCCCCACGAACGTGATGGCGACGAACTCCACAAGGTCACCGAGGCCCGTTTCGTGATGGTGGCACTGGACGACAAGGGACGGATCCGCGCTGTCCACCAAGGCGGCTGAGTCTGCACCCAAAAAATGACAGGGGCGCCATACGGCGCCCCTGTTCAGCTTACCCTGCCTTGTGCGTCAGTCCTGGAGGTTATCGCGGGTCTTGAGGTAGTCGAATTCACCCACGTCGTGGAACGGACGTACCAGGTTCTGGAAGGCCTGATAGGATTCGTAAACCTTGGCGGAATCCGGATCGTTCTCCACCTGATTCTGGATGACCTGCTGCGAGGACTCGTAGAGTGCCTCCACGACATCATCGGGGAAGGTGCGCAGTTGGACGCCGTGCTCCTCCACCAGGGTCTCCAGCGCCTGGGCGTTGCGATAGGCGAACTCACTGATCATCGCCAGGTTGGAGGCTCGTGCCGCCTCGGTCACTACCGCCTTGAGATCGTCCGGCAGCGCGTTCCAGGCATCCAGATTGACAGTCCCCTCCAGCACGGCAGTGGGCTCGTTCCACGGCGAGGTGTAGTAGTAATCGGCGACCTGATGCAGGCCGAAGGCCATGTCGTTGTAGGGGCCTACCCAGTCGGCGGCGTCGAGCACGCCGGTCTGCATGGAGGTGAATATCTCACCGCCCGGCATGTTGACGGTGGTGACACCGATACCATTCATCGCTTCACCAGCCAGACCCGGCAGGCGCAGCTTGAGCCCCTGCATGTCATCTAGCGAGTTGATCTCCTCCTTGAACCAGCCGGCCATCTGGGCACCGGTGTTGCCCACGGGGAAAGGCTTGAGGTTGTGCTTGGCATAGACTTCGTCCCACAGCTCCTGGCCGCCACCATAGTAGAGCCAGGCGTTGGTTTCGGTGGTGTTCATGCCGAACGGCACTGCGGTGAAGAACTGTGATGCGGCAACCTTGCCCCGCCAGTAGTAAGCGGCGGAGTGGCCCATCTCGGCGGTTCCGGCGGCAACGGCGTCGAAGACTTCCATTGCCGGCACCAGCTCACCGGCGCCGTGCACGCGGACGCGCATGCGACCGTTGGAGAGCGTCTCGATGCGTTCGGCAAAATCATTCGCGCCGGTGCCCAGGGCGGGGAAGTTGGTCGGCCAGGAGGTGACCATGTCCCAGGTGATGGTTTCCTCTGCGCTGGCCGTGGATACGAAAGCGGCTGTTACGACGCCGGCGGCACCGAGGCCGACGGTCTTGAGGCTATTCTTGAGAAAAAGGCGGCGTTGCATGGCGTACGTGACTCCAAGGGTGATTATTCTGATTCGCGTCTTGTGCTGCGCGATGTGTCCGCCTGAGAGTATGCGTAAGGACATATTGGGCAGCAAGCACGCCTTTTGACGTAGACGTCAACGACAGGCGCTCTCAGAGTGGTGTGAGCTTGGCGAAGCCCAGCACCAGCCACTTGTCACCCTCGCCTTCGAAGCTGACCTGGACCCGGGCGCGCTCCCCCTCGCCCTCGGCGTTGAGGATCACCCCTTCGCCGAACACCGGATGCCGCACCCGCTGCCCCAGGCTCAGGCTGGGAAGGTCGCCACCGCCATTGACCGAGGTCTGGCGGGAGAGTCCGACCGCTGGCCGCATGGCCGTGACCGGTCGGGAGATCTGTCCGCGCAAACGTACTTCTTCCATGTACTCTGCGGGAATCTCGCGCAGGAAACGCGAGGCCCGTTGGAAGGTCTCCTTGCCGTGCATGCGGCGGATCTCGGCATAGGTGATGTAGAGCTTGCGCATGGCCCGGGTCAGGCCCACATAGCAGAGCCGGCGCTCCTCCTCGAGGCGGCCGGGCTCCTCCAGCGACATCCTGTGGGGAAACAGTCCCTCCTCGACCCCGGCAATGAACACCACCGGAAACTCCAGCCCCTTGGCGGAGTGCAGCGTCATCAGTTGCACACCATCTTCGAATTCGTCGGCTTCGTGCTCGCCAGCGTTGAGCGCCGCTTCGGAAAGGAAGGCTTCCAGTGCCACGCCGCCTTCCCCCGTCTCCGGTGGATTCAGCGCCTCGCCCTGGGTGAAGGCACGGGCGGCATTGATCAGCTCCTCGAGGTTCTCGACCCGCGCCTGCCCCTTCTCGCCCTTCTCGTTGCGGTGATGCTCGATCAGGCCCGAATGCTCGATCACATAGGCGATGATCTCGTGCAACGACATGCCGGCGGTTTCATTGTCCAGCCTCTCGATAAGGTCGGCGAACGCCTGAATGGCATTGCCGGCACGCCCCTTGAGCGATGCGTCGGCGAGCCCGTCATGCAATGCCTGCCACAGCGTGACGTCGGACATGCGGGTGCGTTCACGCAGGATCTCCACGGTGCGGGTGCCGATGCCCCGGGCCGGCACGTTGATGATGCGCTCCAGTGAGGCATCGTCGTCACGATTGAGCAGCAGGCGCAGGTAGGCCAGGGCGTTGCGGATCTCGAGGCGCTCGTAGAAGCGATGCCCGCCGTAGATGCGATAGGGCATCCCCTGACGGATCAGGGTCTCTTCCAGCACCCTCGACTGGGCGTTGGAGCGGTAGAGGATGGCGATTTCGCGCCGATTGTAGCCCTCGTCGACCTTCTCCTTGATGGTATCGACGATGAAGCGCGCCTCATCCAGATCGTTGAAGCCGGCATAGAGCGAGATCGGCTCGCCGCGACTGCCTGCCGTCCACAGCTCCTTGCCCATGCGCTCGGCGTTGTGACTGATCAGGGCGTTGGCGGCTTCCAGTATCGCACTGGTGGAGCGGTAGTTCTGCTCCAGACGCACGGTGCGAGTATCGCGAAACTCCTGCTCGAAGCGGCGGATATTCTCCACTCGGGCGCCGCGCCAGCCGTAGATCGACTGGTCGTCGTCGCCCACCACCGTCATCGGCGTCTTCATGCCGGAGAGCAGCTTGAGCCAGGCATATTGAAGGGTATTGGTGTCCTGGAATTCGTCGACCAGCACGTGGCCGAAACGCTCCTGGTAATGGGCCAGCAGGGCCGGATTGTCGCGCAGCAGCTCCAGGCTGCGCAGCAGCAGCTCGCCGAAATCGACCAGCCCGCCACGCTCGCAGGTCAGCTGGTAGCGTTCATAGAGATCCACCATCTGTGCCAGGTAGGCATCGCCATGGGCATCCACCTGGTGCGGCCGCAGCCCCTCTTCCTTGCAGCCGGAAATAAACGACTGCACCTGGCGCGGCGGGTAGCGCTCGTCATCGACATGATTCTCCTTGAGCAGGCGCTTGACCAGGCGCAGCTGGTCGTCGCTGTCGATGATCTGGAAATGCTGGGGGAGTCGGGCATCCTGCCAGTGGGTACGCAGCAGGCGATGGGCGATGGAGTGGAAGGTACCGACCCAGACGTTGCGCAGCGACAGCCCCAGCAGCGCCTCAAGGCGGGTGCGCATCTCCCGCGCCGCCTTGTTGGTGAAGGTCACGGCGAGCACCGCGTAGGGCGACAGGCCCTCGACCTGCATCAGCCAGGCGATTCGATGCACCAGCACGCGGGTCTTGCCGGAACCGGCCCCGGCCAGCACCAGCATGTTGCCCTGGGGGGCACTGACCGCCTCGTGCTGGGCGGGGTTCAGTTCATCGAGAATCGCCGTGACGTCGTCCATGGAAAGGGTACTGCCGCTCGAAAAATGAGCGCTCAGCTTAGCATATCCTGACTGCGCATAAGACTCGGCGGGCGCCTGGCGGAGGCGGCATCGTTGGTGGTTATCGTCAAGCACCGGCAACACCGCCGGGAGGCTTGCGCCTCCAGTCGCGATCTGAAGATGCTCCTACAATGGCGTGGCAGCGTCAGTGGACAGGGGCGCTGTCGGAAGATGATTAATCGCCGGCCCAACGCTTCGGCGAGTGGCGCCGGGGACAGGTTGAAGCGTAGGTCATCCTTCAGGGATGAAGGATGTAGCGCCCAGGGATGGGTTCACAGCGCCTCCGCGTAAACCTGTCGCCGGGAAAGCCACGTCTTCAGGCCACTATGGCTTGCCTTCCTGCTCGGGAAACCTCAGCGGCGTCAGGCTCTTCTTCACCGCCTTGAGCTGCTCGGCGAGCCTTGGGCCGCGGGTCTTGGCCACCCCTACCGCCAGCACGTCGACCAGCACCAGGTGGGCGATACGCGAGCTCATCGGGGTGTATATCTCGGTATCCTCGTGCACGTCGATGTATAGCGGCAGGGTCACCTCCTCGGCGAGCGGCGAGCCGCTGGGACACAGCCCGATCACCGTGGCACCGGCCTCACGGGCCAGGCGCACGCTGGCGACCAGCGCCCGTGTCCGGCCGGTCTGGGAGATGGCCACCACCACATCGCCCTCCTTGAGGGTCACCGCCGACATGTTCTGCATATGCGGGTCGGCATAGGCCGCGGTGGATATCTGCAGGCGAAAGAACTTGTGCTGGGCATCGAAGGCTACCGCACCGGACGCACCGAAGCCGTAGAACTCCACCCGGTTGGCCATGGCCAGCGCCTGGATCGCACGGCTCAGGGCCTCGTTGTCCAGCCGATCACGCACCGAGAGCAGGGTGCCCACGGTGGAGTCGAAGATGCTCTGGGAGAATTCGGCCACCGAATCATCGTCGTTCATCGAGAACTGGGCGAACTGGCTGCCGGAAGCCAACATCTGCGCCAGCTTGAGCTTGAAGTCCTGGAAGCCGTTGCAACCCAGCGCCCGGCAGAAGCGCACCACGGTGGGCTCGCTGACCTTGGACTCGGTCGCCAGGTCGACGATGCGCATATGGATCACTTCATCGGGGTTCCGCAGAACGTAGCGCGCCACCTTCTGCTCGGAGCGGCGAAAGTGTTCCATGCGGCGTCTCATTTCATCGAACAGGGCGCGGCTCACGCTGAACTCCTTGGTTGGCAGTCGCAGAGATCAGTATGCCCCATCACGAAGTCGATATGGAATTTCGGCCCCTCTACGTGGAATGACCCACTTAGTCATCATCCTGTCAAGTGGGGTATAGTAGAAAAGCCGAGTCGCCATTGAGCTGGGTGACGGCATGCCGAAACAGCTCGGCAAGCAGAAGATAGGCAAGAGGATACGACAAAGAAGAAGAGGGAGAGTCGATCATGAGCAAGATCGAACGCGTAACTTCCGTAAAGAGTGAGCTTCTCGACATCTTCATGAGCTTGAAAGTCGCCGAACACGAGA
>NZ_AZQX01000407.1:0-6579 GCF_000568385.1 Halomonas sp. BC04 | reverse complement strand
AGATTCCGTCAACACCACAATAGATTTGCCGATGCTTGCTGTTGGCATGGCAATATTGGCAATAGCATCGAAGGCAGTCTGGAGATGGGCCTGACCCAAGTAACGACTGGCTTCACTGTCAACCCGTACCAACCGTGACCTCGCTATACCAGGAGAACCCATGAAAAAAGTGACTGCCGCCCTGTTGGCCGGCGCTGCCGCCCTCGCCTTCACAGCCACAGCCCAGGCCGAGCCCGATGGCGAAGCCATCTACAACCAGGCCTGCATGGCCTGCCACATGACCGGCGCTGCCGGTGCTCCGATTCGCGGTGACGAAGCCGCCTGGGCGCCGCGCCTGGAAAAAGGCATGGACACGCTCTATGCCCACTCCATCGATGGCTTCCAGGCCATGCCGCCGAAAGGTGGGCACATGGGCCTGAGCGACGAGGAAGTGAAGGCATCGGTGGATTACATGCTCGAGCCCGTGCTGTAATTTCATCGCGCCCTATAAAATAGCTACAGCCCCACAAGACAGCCCCGGCAGGAGAMCTGGCCGGGGSCTGTCTTGTGGGGCGCGCACTACATGGTGCGCTGGATGTGCGCCCTTGCCAGTGCGTTGATCACCGCTACATCGACTTCCTCATAGTCCAGCAGGCGTCCGTCATGCTCATCGATGAAAGCGCGCGCATCGGCTTCACTGCCGAATGAGGCCAGGGTCGGCCCCATCCCACCCATCAGCGGCTGTTCCGTCACGTAAAAGGCCACGTTCGCCTCGATATAGGCATCGTCTGCCGGGTTGTCCCAATCGGTGATCCCCATATCATGGACAAAGGCCTGCCTTAGCTGAGGCACCGAGTCGGGCTGTAGCAGCCAGACGAACATATCCGATGTGGAACAGAACTTGAGCACACGGCCATCGCGCAGACAGGCCTGGCCCTTGGGGCCAGGATACTCCGCGATATACATGCCACAGACGGCACATTCGTCGCCTGACTCGATGGGCAGCGGCTGGCAAGTGACCTGCTCCTCCTCCTCACCGCTGCAACCTGCCAGCCCTGCCAGCGAGACCCCACCCAGCACGATGATGAACTTCCTGCGTGACAACATGGCTTCACTCTCCATGGCCGGATTAATGAAAAGCCGAATGACGGCTCATGCCTCACGGCGCCGGAAGATCAGCAATGCCAGGGCCAATGGGGCGGCCACCCAGGCCAGCATGGCGCTCAATAGCAAGGCCGGATGAAAGGCAGCATCCGCTCCGATGGAGGCCAGTCCCGCCTGAGTACGCGCTGCCTCGAAGAAGGTCAGGTTGACGATACGGAAGATGTCCGTCGGATTGAGCAGAAGCAGGTAGTGGAAGAGACCTTCGCTGACCTGTCCACCCGTGCCTACCAGCAATCCCAGCAAAGCCAGATCGAAGACGATCACGAACAGGAACCAGACCACCAGGGCGATACCCGCCGCCCGGGACTTCTCGGCCACGCTCACGCTGATCAGGTAGGCAAAGCCGATGAAGGCCCAGCCCAACAGCATCGCCGAAAGGATGAACAGCGCCAGGGCTGCCACCAGCTCGCCAAGGTTCTCCACGCTGCCGAAGCCGGCGATGATCACTCCCGCCACGCCGAAACCGACCAGAGTGGAAACGCCGAGAATGGCGGCATGGCCCAGGAACTTGCCGGCCAGGATCTCGATCCGGCTGATGGGGTAGGTCAGCAGTAGCAGCAGAGTGCCCTGCTCGTCTTCGCCGACGATGCTATCGTAGGCCAGCATCAGTGCAATCAAGGGAATCAGGAAGACCGCCAGGCTCGACAGGCTGACGATGGTGGTAGACACACGGGTGAAGCCCACCTGACCCGATGCTGCAGCGCCGAAATAGGCCAGGCCGATAGCCAGCAGACCGAACACCAGCGTGATCGCCAGCACCCAGCGATTGCGCAGACCGTCTCGAAATTCCTTGCCGGCCACAATCAACAGATTGTTCATACGGTAACGCCCTCCGGGCCTGTATTGGCGGACATACTGACCTGTTCCGTTACACTCTCACGGCGGATGGTGCCGTCGAAGTGCGCATAGAGCGACTCCAGGGTTGGCGGCTCCAGGTCGATGTCCTCGACCTGGCCGTCGGCCAATAGAGCGCGCAGCGCCTCGACCTTGTTGCGGGTCGGCACCGCCAGCTCGAGTCGCCCCGTGACGCCCTGGCTGATGCGGACGCCGAATGCCTGTAGCCGCTCCGCCAGGACCTCCGGCGCCAGAGGCGTACGCAAGCGAATGACCAGCGGCAGATTGGCGATTTCACGCAGCTCGTCGATGCTACCCGAGGCCAGCATGCGGCCCTGCCCCAGTATCGCGGCCCGGTCGATATGGCGCTCTACCCCCGGCAACACATGTGAACACAGGATCACGCTGACGCCGCGTCCTCGCAGTTCGTCGACCATGGCATAGAAGTCACGCGTGGCCATGGGGTCCAGTCCTACGGTTGGCTCATCGAGCAGCATTAGCCGCGGCTCGCCGATCAGCGCCTGGGCCAGGCCGAGGCGTTGGCGCATGCCCTTGGAGTAAGTCTTGACCCGGCGGTGCATGGCATGAGCAAGGCCGACCCGCTCGAGCAAGGTGTCAACGACGCCATGGTCCACACGCTTGAGCCTGGCGAAGTAGCGCAGCACCTCGCGACCGCTGAGTTGCTCATAGAACTGCACGTTCTCGGGCAGGTAGCCCAGGCGCAGCCGCAGGTCGTTGGCTTCGGCGCCGCTCGGATCATGGCCGAATACGCGCAACTCGCCTTCGCTGGGTCGGATCAGGCCCAGGATAAGCTTCATCGACGTGGACTTGCCGGCGCCGTTGTGTCCCATCAGGCCCAGCACTTCGCCTTCACCAAGGGAGAGACTCACGTCATTAAGGGCGGTCAGCTTGCCGAAACGCTTGCTGACGCCAGTCATCTCGATTACGGATTGAGTCATTGCAGTGCCTCCGCCATCCAGTCCGGTAGCGTCATCAGGGGGTGACTGTCTCGCACGCCAGGCGGACGCAGGATCGGGAACTCGCGTTGCACCCAGCGCAATACCTGTACCGCCGGGCTGTTCATCAGGATCTTGGCCATCGGATAGGTCCAGATCAGCCGGTCTACCGAATCGTTGGGCTCATAAGGGATATCGCCGATACCGTCACTATTGAGGTCCCAGCCCAGGTAGTCACTCCAGTAATTGCCGCGCCCTTCGTGGGACCACTCCTGCTCACGAAGGGCCACGTACTTGACCTGGCTCTCGTTACCGACGAAAGCGTTACCATGAAATTCATTGTCCTCTGAGCCGGCGGTCATATGGATGCCGATTTCTGTGCGGGCAAAGAGGTTGTCGCGGATCTCGTTGAACAGCGAATTGTAGACGAAAAGTGCCTTACCCTCGGCGCCGCTGATGGCATGACCGTCAGGCGCAGCTGTCACACCGCCACGCTGAGCTTCAATGGAAACATTTTCGGCGATTACCGAGTCGACGATAAAGTTGAGCAGAAATCCATAGTTCTGGTCACGTATGGAGCGATTGCCCACCACCTCGAGCTGGCGTGACTGCATCAAGGCATAGCCAAGCCGATTGTTGCGCGTCTCGTTGTCGCGCACCACATTGTTATGCGAAAACATGTAGTGCACGCCATAGCGCTGATCCCGCAACAGGTTGCCAATCAGTCGGTTGTCATTGCTGACATCGATATAGATACCGTCGCGAGCTTCCCAGACCTCATTATGGAGAATCTCGGCATTCGTGACGTTGAATAACTGCAGGCCATTACCACGGTCCTGGGAACGAAGAGAAACGTCTCCACTGATACGATTGGCTTCCACTCGTACGTCCGCTACAGCATCCAGCCAGATACCGAAGCCACGCGCCTCGATACGATTGTTTTCGATAATGGTGCCCGTGGCAGCGCCGGCCACAAAAATGCCGCTGTCCACTTCGGTCAGATTAGCCCCATCGTTGCGGACATGAAGCCCATGTACGCGGGTGCCCGGCGCAAAGACAGAAAGCACGGTGCCATGGCCTTGGCCATCCAGGATGGCTCCTGGTTCGCCAGCCAGCTCGATCGGAACCTCAACACGAAAGTTGCCTTCATAGATGCCAGGTGTGATGCGCACCGTATCGCCGGATTGCGCCTCATCCAACACCTGCTGGAGGGGCCTCTCATCCGGCACGACGACCCGCTCGGCAGCAATGGTCAGCGCCGGTAATAGCAGAAGCAGCAGGGAAAGCCATGTCGAACGCATGTTTATCTCGACTTGCAAGGAAAGGAAAGGAAAAGAAGGGGGTCGGCGTTGCCGCCGACCCCGGAGTTGGCTTACGCCGGCTCGACCAGCAGGCGACCCACCATCTCCATGTGCAGCGCGTGGCAGAACCAGTTGCAGTAGTACCAGAACACCCCCGGCTTGTCTGCCGTGAAGGTGATCGAGGCGGTCTGCAGCGGGCTGACCTCCATGCTCACACCGTGGTCCACCACACAGAAACCGTGGCTCAGGTCCTCGATGCGGTCGAGGTTGGTGATGGTAACCGTGACCTCGTCGCCCACCTTGACGGGGATTTCGGTAATACCGAAGTTCGGGGCCACCGACGTCATGTAGACCCGCACCTTGTTGCCGTCGCGGATGATCTTGTTATCCGTCTCGACGTTGACGCCATCCTCCTCGGCCTTGGCGATGGTTTCGGCAAAGTAAGGATCATCCCGCTCCCAGACCTGCTTGGTGGTGATCTGGTCACGACGGATGATCACCGCATCATGCGGCTCGGCGAAGGTGGGCGTGTCATGCACCAGCACCATCTCGTCACCGGAGATGTCGATCATCTGGTCGTTCTCGGGGTGCAGCGGGCCCACCGGCAGGAAGCGGTCCTTGGAGAACTTGTTAAGAGAGAACAGCCACTTGCCATCGGCATCCTTGGACTCGGACAGAGTCGCATGGTTGTGTCCGGGCTGATAATGCACGTCCAGCTTCTGGCGGATGTACTCCACGTCCTCGCCGTTATAGTTGCGCACGGCATCTTCCATGTTCCACTTCACCACCTGGCTATCGATAAAGACCGTGGTGTAGGCGTTGCCGCGGCCGTCGAAGGTGGTGTGAAGCGGCCCCAGGCCGATTTCCGGCTCGGCGGCGATGACATCGCGCTCGTCATCCAGATTGCCCTCGAAAAGATCGTCGAGCTTGGCGATCTCGATCATCGACACGGTCGGCGACAGCTTGCCGGCGGCGATGAAATACTTGCCATCGGTAGATGTGTTGAGGCCGTGCGGATTCTTGGGCACCGGCACATAGCGAGTGACATTGAGTTCAGAGCTCTTGCGACCGTCCACGACCGGCACGTCGGAGTTGCCGATGGTGGTATAGTTGCCGTCAGCCACCGCCTGCTCGATACGCTCGATGCTGAACACGGTCACCCAGTCGCGGTCGGCGCGCATCTTGCCGGCCAGGTCCACCGCACCCTCGGAGTTGTAGCAGGTCGCGGCAGCATATTTGCCAGTGTAGTCGGCATCCATGTTATCGAGGTTGCCGTCGACGATGACCTGCCACTTCACCTCCATGGTGTCGGCGTCGATGGCATTCCACATGGTGTAGTACTTCGACGGGTCATTGATGTCGCGACCGTCGTTGGGCTGCGGAATCATGTACTCGCCATTGGCGAACACATAGCCGGTGCGCGGCGCCTTCTGCAGACGCAGGCCATGGATGGCCTGGACATTGGGCACGGTAACCATCTTGTCGGTCTTGAAGACGTCGAGACGAATCCGCGCCACCCGAGTATTGGCCTTGTCGTTGATGAACAGGTAGCGTCCATCGTGGCTGCCATCGGTATAGCTGATGTGCGGGTGGTGGGCATCACCGTTGGTGAAACGGTGACTATCGCCCATGATGCGCTTCGATTCGTTGGTCATGCCCCAGCCGGAAGCCGAGCAGTGGTTGAAGACCGGAATCCGCATGATTTCACGCATGGAGGGAACGCCATAGACGCGCACCTCGCCGCTGTGGCCACCACTCCAGAACCCGTAGTATTCGTCCAGCTCGCCCGGTCCCACATGGGTGCTGGCCGCATTGCCATTGCTGGCGGCCTGGGCCGGTTGGCTGCGCGTCAGGGCACCGACGCCTGCCACACCCGTGACACCGGCCATACCTGCCGCGCCGACCATGGCACTGCCTGCCAGGAAGCGGCGACGCCCCTTGTTGACCGGAACAACGTCAGACCCGGTGGGCTTATCGTCCTGATGGTTGTCGCTCATGACACTACCTCCGTTTCGTTTTTTTTCGAGAAAGTCTCGATGCCGACTCTTCGTTCGGCCTTCACTGTCCAGCGACACGTCGGACGTCGTTGACGCGAGCCGCACCGCCGGGGATCTTCTCCCGAGGGGGTCCCCTCAGGCCCTGTCTGTGGCCACTTCGGTCACAGGTATACGTTGCTTGTCTGCTGCCTTGCCGCTCAACCGTGAGGCCTTTTCGCGCTTCTTGCGCTGCACCACCATGGGCGGACACTTACGATCGTTGTAGTAAGTCACCTGGCAATCCAGGCAGTAATGGCATTCGTTGGGATTGATATGTCCGTCAGGATGGATCGCGCCGATATGGCATTC